>JACQPZ010000188.1 GCA_016207265.1 Candidatus Latescibacterota bacterium
GGACGGCCGTTGGCCGGGTTTCGAGAGCTTCGGCGCGACCCGATTCGCCGCGTACATGGCCTACCACATGGCCGGGATCAAGAACCCGATCGAGGACCTCGATCTGGTGGAGACCCACGACGCGTTCACGATCTCCGACCTCCAGACCTACGGGGATGTGGGACTCACTCTCTACGGCAAGGAGCAGGACTACGTCACGTCGGGCGACTGCTACCTCGAGAACCCGAAGACCGGAAAGCCCGGGAAATGCCCGTCCAATCTCTCGGGGGGCCTCCTGGGGACGATGCACGCCGTCGGCGCGACGGGAATCTTCCAGGCGGGCGAGGTCTTCTGGCAGTTGCAGGGAAAGTACGACAAGTTCCACGGCGATCCGAAGCTATGGGAGCGCTACGGCAAGAAGAAGCCGAGCGATTGGAAGAGCCTTCAAGTCAAGAATCCGAAGCGCGGCATGGCGATCTCGCACGCGGGCGTGGGGAGCCATGTCGTCTGCACGGTATTGGATCGGGCCTGGTAGGAGGAGCGCGATGACGACCAAGATCGAAACCGAAGGCCGGGTCCGTCTCGTGACGACGCCCGCCACGATCACGCAAGAGAAGGAGGCATGGATCCTCCACTTCCCGCGTTTCGGGGAGGAGGGCACGCATTTCCACACGTACGGGCTGCTGACTCCCTACTTCAAGGGGCTCGCCGAGGGCCGCCTGATGGGGACGCGATGCGTGAACACGAAATGCCCGATCAGCAACGGTAAGGGGGAGCTGTGGCTCCCGCCGCGCGCGGACTGCCCGGACTGCCACCAGCCGATGCAGTGGCAGGAGGTCCGGAAGCCGGAAGGATACGTCTACGCTTACACGTATGTCGAGCGAGGGGGAGCGGGGCTTGAGATCGAGTGCCCGTATTACCAGATCGACGTGAAGATCGAGGGCGTCGGCACCATCATCAAGAGCTACCTCCTCGACCGGAAGCCCATCAAGATCGGCGACCGCGTTCGCGCGGTCTTCCGCACCGGCGCGCAGGCCACGCACACCTGCCTCGACTTGGGCTGGGAGCTGGTGGAGTAACGGCCGACGCGCGCCTACGCCATCGCCCCGCGGGGCGCGGTGGCCCGCCGCGGGTGCGCCCGGGGCCCCGCGGGGTCAGCGCTTCCAGGAGGGAGGGCGCTTCTCGAGGAAGGCGCTGAGGCCCTCCTGGCCCTCGGGGGAGGCGCGGAGCGCCGCGATCGCTCGGACCGTGTGCTCCATTTGCGCGTCGCGTCCCCGAGCGAGCCCCTCCCGGATCAGCCGCTTCGCCGCCGCGACGGCGTTTGGGCCGTTCCCGCGCAACGCGTGGACGATTCGTTCGACCGCGGCGTCCATGCCCTCCGCGGACGTCACCTCGTGAACGAGCCCCATTTCCCGGGCCACCGGAGCCTTGAATACTTCCCCCGTGAGGAAGAACCGCCGGGCCGCGGCCGCGCCGATCTTCGGTAGGACGAACGTCGAGATCACCGCGGGCGCGATCCCGAGCCGCACCTCGGTGAAGCCGAAGTCCGCGGTCCCGTCCGCGATCACGATATCGCAACAGGCGATCAGCCCCATGCCGCCGCCCAGACACGCGCCGTTCACGCGCGCGACGGTCGGGAGCGGAAGCTCATCGAGCGATCGAAGCATCGCCGCGAACCGCCGCGCGTCGGCCTCGTTCTCTTCCGGGCTCTGCCGGGCGCTCCGGCGCATCCAGTTCATGTCCGCGCCCGCGCAGAAGGCGCTCCCCTGGCCCGTGATCACGACGGCGCGGGGTGCTGCGTCGAGCCCGCGCTCCGCCTCCGAGCGAAACGCCGCGCAGAGATCGGTCAGCTCGCCGATCAGGACGTCGTCGAACGCGTTTCGCACGTCGGGCCGCGCGAGCGTCACGCGCGCGGCGGCACCGTTGCGCTCGATCCTGAGCCGCGTATAGGTGGCCGAATCTCCCATGGGGCTCGGACACTGTAACCGGTGATCCCGCAAAGGGAAAGTAGGGAGAGCACCACCCACTTCACGCTTCAGATGGGGAGCCCCGCTGCCGATGAACCCACTGATCTACGTCGCCCGCCGCGGAGGGATCCCTTGTCGAAGAACAAAGCCAACTTAGCTCAGAGGCAAGTCGACCGGAGAACCTGGGCCCTGATCGGGCTCGTCATTCTCGTGCTTCTGGGCTTCGTCTTCACCGTCCAGGCGCTCTTCGTGTCGGTGCTCAACTCCGGTTACCTGGGCGAGCACGTGCCGGCCGGCGGGTGGGTCATGCTGGTCGGGCTCGTGGGGCTCACGCTCCTCTTCTGCCTCTACATTGTCCACCAGCAGACCCAGCTCAACCGGTTCCGGACCCGGCTCGTCGCCGACCAGATGGAGCTCGAACAATCGCGCGGAAGGCTCGCGGAGCTGACCTCGCTCTTTCAGCTCGGAAACAACCTGCACATGGATCTCCCGCTCGAGACCATCGTGGAGATCACGGTGCGGCGGTTGGCGAGCACCCTTCATTCGCACGACGTGGCGCTCTATCTCTACGAGCCCGAGACGAAGCTATTGAAGTGCCGGTCGCGATTCGGGCTCACGCCCAAGGAACCCGAGCTGGACGTGAAAGTCGGAGAAGGCGCCGTCGGCTGGGCCGCGAGGCACCGCGAGCCGATCCTCATGCACGCGACCGACCGGGAGGCGCGATTCGCGGAGCATTTCATGTCCCACCCCGATGCGGGCTCGGCGCTCATCCTGCCGGTCACCTTCGAGAATCGGTGCGTGGGCGTCCTGCAAGTGCACCGCGCGTCGAAGGCGGAACCGTTCCGGCTCGAGCACCGGGACATCGGACAGCTCTTCGCGGACAACGTCGCGGCCGTCATCGCGAGGTCGCTGATCGTCAAGACCCTCGAAACCCGGGCCGCCAGCATCAAGCCCGCGGCGGATCCGAACGCGGACCCGCAGCAGCGGCAGACGGCGTTTCAGGATTCGTTCCTGTCCGCGGCCGAGGACGAGCTCAAGGTCCCGCTCACGACGATCCTCGCGTACTCCGAGGTCCTGGATCAGAACGAAAAGCGGATGACGGCCTCCATGCGCCGGGAGTTCACCGCCCGCGTCCGCGGCGAGGCGCAACGGCTCCTCGGCCTCGTGGACGACGTCCTGGACCTGGCCCGGCTCGAAACGGGCCGCTTCCTCCTGGATCTCCGGATGGAGAACGTAAACAAGATCGCACGCGCCGCGATGGAGACGGTCCGGCCGCTCGCGACGGGGAAACGGATCGAGCTCGAGCTCCTCCTCGACGAGAAGATTCCCGATCAGCACATGGACGCGACCAAGGTCCGCCAGGCGATCCTGCATCTTCTCCAGAACGGGATCCGGTTCTCCCCGGCGAAGGGGCGGGTCACGCTCACGACCTGGCTCGGCGACGATCACATCCGGATCGAGGTGCGGGACTCCGGCCCTCCGATCGAGGCGGAAGCGGCGGCCTCGGTCTTTGATCTGGAGGCGCGCACGGAGGGGACCTCGAAACGGGTGAAGGACGGGTTGGGGTTCGGGCTCCATCTCGCCAAACGGTTCGTGGAGCTGCATGGAGGCGCGGTCGGCGTCGGAGCGGGTCCAGGGGGAATGGGAGCCGCGTTCTGGATCCGGCTCCCGTGGGGCGGGCTCGAAAGCGTCGTCGGGAAGGATCCCTTCGCCGAGCAGCTCTGGCAGCAGAGTTAGGCGGGCTGCTGCGTCTTCCCCTTTCCGCGCACGAGCGCGGCCTCGACCATCGCGAACTCTCCCACGTTCTCGAGCGTCACCATTCCGATGATCCCGCGTCCCGGCTCCACGACGGGAACCGCCTGACAGCCGCTCTGCTGCATCCTCTGGAACACGTCCTCGAGCAGCTCCCCCGGCTGGGCGGCGCCGCACTGCCTCCGCATCACCTCCTCCACGCTCCGATCGGTCCTCCCCTCCGCGAGCGCGGTCAGGAGATCGGAGCGCATGAGGATTCCGAGGGGCGGCCCACCCGCCGACTCCACGACCGGAAAGTCTTGCTGATGTCCGCCCAGGAGAAGCTCCACGGCGCGAGATAGCGGATCCCGGGGATGAAGCGAGCGGAAATCCCGGATCATCGCGCGCGACACCGTGATTCCCTCGAAGGTGGATCGCATCTGCACGGTCGCCGATTCCTGGCTCGCGCCGATGAACACGAAGAGCGCGATGAAGAGGAGCATCGGGTTCCCGAAGAGGCCGAGCAGCCCGAACAGGAGCGCGATCCCCTGTCCCACGTTGGCCGCGATCTGGGTGGCGCGCACGTGGTCGAGGCGCGTCGCGAGGAGGGCCCTCAGCACGCGGCCTCCGTCCATCGGAAACGCGGGGATCAGGTTGAACACCGTCACGAAGACGTTGAAGACGAAGAGCCGCGCGACGAGGCTCCGCTCCAGAAGCGACGGGTCCGCGAAGTCGTAGAGCGTCGGGGAAAGGTAGATCCACACGAAGATGCCCGCGGCGATCGCGACGTTGACCGCCGGACCCATGAGGGCGATCGCGATCTCCTGGCCGGGCTTCTCGGGAATCCGGTCGAGCCGGGCGATCCCCCCGATCGGAAGGAGCGTGATATCGCGGGTCGAAACACCGTACCGCCGGGCCGTGATGGCATGCCCCAGCTCGTGGAGCACGATGCAGCCGAATGCAGCCAGGATGAAACCGACGCTGCGCGCGGCCTGGAGCAGCCCCTGCCCGCCGCTCAGACTCGCCCAGAAGAGCCAGATCAGGAGCAGAAAGAACGTGGCGTGGACCCGGACCGGGATCCCGGCTACGGTCGCGATTCTCCAGGACCAGCGCATCGGTGATCTCCGCCTCCCTCTGGCGGCCTACGCGGCGGGGGCCGCCTTCAACTTGATGGCGACCGGCGTGTCCAGCGTCACCTTGAGCTTCTGGCCGGCAGGGAGAACGATCTGGTTCCCCTTCGTGGCCACGGCGACGCCCGTGCCGAGCACCGCGCCGACCGCCGCCCCTTTCAGGATGTCCTTCTTCCCGCCGAGGA
>JACQPZ010000016.1 GCA_016207265.1 Candidatus Latescibacterota bacterium
CAGCAGCCCGCGTTCGGGACCGCCGACACGACCACGCGCACCGACAGCCTCCTCATGTTTCCGACGACGCAGTTCGCCCCGGTCGAGACGATCGGCGCGAACGTCCTGAACCAAGGCGCCGCATTGGACGGTAAGCCTGCGCCTTCGAAGCGTGGCATCTTCGGAATCCATCCCACCGCGATCATCGCCGCGATGATCGCGCTCCACATCGTGGTGGTGGGCATCGTCGCCAAGTGACCCACGACCGGAAATCGATCGTGAAGCCGCACGGGGGTGCCGGGCTCCGGGTCCGCTGGCATCCGCCCGAGTTCCCGCTCCGCGACGATGCCGAGGCGGTGCTCCGCGACTCGATCCGGGAGCTGGGGCTTTCCGAAGTCGTATGGGACGTGCACGTGCACGTCGAGCTGGGGAACCGGGATGACCATGCGTACATCGAGTGGAACACCCATGATCACCGCGCCGTGCGGCTCTCCTTTGCGCTCGGAAACTTCGTGACCCGGGATCGGCGCCGCGCGTGGGCGCGCACGTGGGGTCGGCGCGCGGGCACGCCCTCGGTGCTCCCGCGGCAGTTCTCGCGGCGGAGCTTTGCCGAGGCGTGCCTCCACGAGCTTTACCACCTCCGGGACGACCACGAGGCCGGGGTGGATCTCTCCGCCCAGCCCGAGGAGGGCCGCGAAGCGCTGAACGAGCTGTGGAACGTCTGGATCGACGGTCGCCTCAACCGCCGCGGCCTCCCCGCCATGTCCCGCGTGGAGCGGCATCGCGTCTACGTCCGCACGCTGCGGGGCTACCCGCGCTTCGCGTGGCGGGGGGAGCGCATCTTCCAGGCCCTCTGGACCGCGGATCACCTCGGTCCCGCGGAGCTTCGCGCCTACCTCTCGGAGCTTCAGGCCCCGTCGAGCGACCGGCGCCGGACCCGGCGCGGCCGATGAACGAGCGCGCGGCGATCGAGAGGCGCACGCTCAGTCAGGAAGAGCGCCTGGAGTTCCTCGTGCGCGCGTCGCGGGAGCTCGCGCTCCTCAAGCGGGACGAGCTGGCGCGGAAGGCGCGCGATCTCCTCCTTCGCGCGAGCGCCTTCACGGAGTTCTCGCTCTGGGTGCTCGATCCGCGCACCGAGGTCCTCTATCCCTGGACCCTCTGCAACACGCCGGTCCTCGGGCGAAGGCCCCGCCTCAACGTCGGGCAAGGGCTCGCGGGGCAGGCGTGCGCGGAAGAGCAGCCCGCGTTCCACCCCACGATCTCCGAGGCGCAGTACCTCGCGGAGGAGTGGGGCGGGCGCCCACGGACGATGCTCCACGGGATTCTCACGCTCCCGCTCCGGCGGGCCGGGGAGCCGCTGGGCGTGGCCGTGCTCCTCAAGCTCGACGCGAGCCCGCCGCCTGAAGAGGAGATCGCGTTCCTCCGCGACCTCTCGATCCAGCTCGGGATCGCGGTGGGGAACGCGCGGATCTACGCCGAGGCCATGCGCGAGAAGGTGCAGAACCATCTTCTCCTCGAGCTGGGAACCAAGATCTCGGTGAGCCTCGACACAAACCAGCTCCTCGAGCAGATCCTGGACCTCGTGTTCCAGGTCGTGCGGTACGACGCCGCCGGCATCTACCTCGTGGAGCGGCAGACGCAGTGGATCAACCAGCAGGCGATACGCGGCTACGATCTAGGCCAGGAGGACGCAGTGCGACTCAAGGTGGGCCGCGGGCTCATCGGGTGGGTCGCGAAGACGGGGCGGCCCGTGATCGTCCCCGATGTCTCGAGGGATTCGCGCTACGTGAACGCGAGGCCGCAGACCCGCTCCGAGCTGGTCGCGCCGCTCCGGATCGGGGCCGAGGTGATCGGCGCCTTCAATCTCGAAAGCGATGAGCTCGACGCCTATGGGCCTGAGGATCTCGAGCTGGTCATGACCTTCGCGAGCCAGGCAGCGGTCGCGATCGAGCGCACGAGGCTCCACTCGGCGGTCCTCGAGTCCCGGCGGCTCGAGGAGGAGCTCTCGATCGGGCAAAGGATCCAGCGAACGTTCCTTCCCGAGCGTGACCCCAAGGTGTCCAACTTCGACATCGCGGGGGCGAACTACTCTTCGGGGCTCGTCGGCGGGGATTACTACGATTACGTGCGCATCACGGACGGTCATCTTGGGATCGTGGTCGCCGACGTCTCGGGGAAGGGGATTCCCGCGGCGCTCATCATGGCCTCGTTTCGGGCCTCGCTCATCGCCGAGGTCCGGAACAACTACGCGATCCGCACGATCTTTGCGAAGGTGAACAAGCTCCTCTGGGAGAGCGTCGAGCCGGACCGGTTCGTGACCGCGCTCTACGGCGTTCTGGACGTGGCCGCGCGGCGGTTCACATACGTGAACGCGGGGCACAATCCGGGACTGCTGTTCCGGGCGGCCACCGGCCAGTTCGAGACGCTCGAATCCACGGGACCGCTGCTGGGGACGCTGGAGACGGCCACCTTCAAGGAGCGGCAGGCGGAGATCCGCAGCGGAGACGCGCTCGTTCTCTACACCGACGGGATCACGGAGGCGATGAGCGGGACGCAGGAGCTCTTCGGCGAGGGACGTCTCATGGACGTGATCCGCGCCAGGAAGGACGGGACGGCGGCCGAGATCGTGCGCGGGATCCGGGACACCGTGGGCGCATTCAGCGGCGGCGAGCCGGAGGACGACCTGACGGTCGTCGTGGTGAAGGGGAGGTAGGGGGCAAAAAAATCTATGGGTGGCGAAGCGACGCTCCGCCACCCTCTCTTACGGAAGTTCCCCGTGGAGACCGTGCCTGAAAACTTGTTGAAGGCCTTGGGCAACCCACCGGCGAACGCCGGGTCAAGCCATCAGGACTCGTGAATCACAGGGAACTTCACACTGTATTCACGTACCATTTAGACGCTCCTTGGCCGGAAAAGTTCCTGCCTCGGTGGAAGCTCCCCTGTTGCGCGAAGTATTATATCTAAGTTATTGTAGTAAAGTCAATTATAAATACACGCGGCGGCCGTATGGGGGTCGCTGACCCCCCGCGGGCGGTCTGATAGGTTTCGGCCCGCCAACGGGTTATCGAGCGGGACCTGGG
>JACQPZ010000190.1 GCA_016207265.1 Candidatus Latescibacterota bacterium
CGTACTGGCGGGGCGACTCCAGCCGCCCGATGCTCCAGCGGATCTACGGGACGGCCTTCTCGTCGAAGGATCTCTTACAAGCGCACCTCCACCGCCTCGAGGAGGCGAAAAAGCGCGACCACCGGAAACTGGGTCACGATCTCGACCTGTACAGCGTGCACGAGGAGGCGGGCGGGGGACTCATCTTCTGGCATCCGCACGGCACGGCCATGCGGCGCGTCATCGAGGATTTCTGGAAGGAAGAGCACCTGAGGCGCGGTTACCAGCTCGTGACGACCCCCCATATCGCACAGGTCGATCTGTGGAAGCGGTCGGGGCACACCGAGCACTACCGCGAGAACATGTACTTTCTCAAGGTGGAGGAGAAAGACTACGTCCTGAAGCCGATGAATTGCCCCTTCCATGTCCTCATCTTCAAGCGGCGAAAGAACTCCTACCGCGACCTCCCGATCCGCATCGGAGAGCTGGGCACGGTCTACCGCCTCGAGAAATCCGGCGTCCTCCACGGCCTCGCGCGCGTCCGCGGCTTCACCCAGGACGACGCGCACGTCTTCTGCACGCGGGAGCAGGTGGAGTCAGAGCTAAAGGGCGTGCTGGATCTCGCGCGGTTCATGCTGAATACGTTTGGAATGACGATCCACCAGGTGGACCTGAGCGTCCGCGATCCCAATCGGAAGCAGGACTACATGGGCTCGGACGAGGACTGGGCGCTCGCCGAGGGCGCGCTGGAACGGGTCGTCCGGGCTTCCGGTCTCCCGTACCAGCGGGCCGAGGGGGAGGCGGTCTTCTACGGCCCGAAGATCGACATCAAGCTGGCCGACGCGATCGGCCGTTCCTGGCAGTGCAGCACGATCCAGTTCGACTTCAATCTCCCCCGCCGGCTCGACGCGACCTACGTCGGACCGGACGGGCAGGAGCATCAGGTGTTCATGATCCACCGCGCCCTCTTGGGCTCGATGGAGCGCTTCTTCGCGACTCTGATTGAGCACTACGCCGGCGATTTCCCCGTCTGGATCGCCCCCGTGCAGGTCCGCATCATCACGATCGCGGACGCCCAGATTCCCTACGCCGAGGAGATCCGGAGAATCCTCCTCGACCGTGGAGTCCGGGTGGAAGCCGACCTCCGCGAGGAGAAGATGGGCGCGAAGATCCGGGACGCCGAGCTTCTCAAGATCCCCTATATGCTCGTGCTCGGGCGGCGCGAAGCGGAGGAGCGGACGGTGTCGCTCCGCAGCCGGCACAAGGGGAACGAGGGGGCGCTCCCGCTGGATCGGTTCGTGGAAAAAGTGGTTGCCGACTCCAAAGCGAGACAGTAACATCGCCGGCACTTGGTCAAGCAGGAGCCGCCGGCTTCTCACCCCGAGGCGCAACGCTACCGGGGTTTTGGAATCGAGAAATCCGCCGACACGCGAGGCGGAGGAAGCTGCCGACGGGCGTACGGTGCCGATTCGTTGCATCGTGACGCCCGTGCCGTTTCTCCCCGCGGCTCCGAGAGGACATCATCCCCTGGTCTGAGAGGAGGAACGAACTATCGCCGCAACCAAAGAAGTCCGTGTGAACGATCGCATCCGCATCCCTCAGGTCCGTGTGATCGGACCCGATGGAGAACAGGTGGGCATCCTGGGAATCCGCGAGGCGCTGGCGTTCGCGCAGGAACGGCAGCTCGATCTGGTGGAGGTTTCACCGACCGCGCGCCCGCCCGTCTGCCGGGTGATGGACTTCGGAAAGTTCAAGTACGAACAGAACAAGAAATTGCAGCGTGCGCGGAAGAAGCAGCACGTGACGCACCTGAAAGAGGTGAAGCTTCGCCCCAAGATCGAGGAGCACGATTATCGCTTCAAGATCAACAACGGGCGCCGGTTCCTCGAGCTCCACGACAAGGTGAAGTTCACGGTCACGTTCCGCGGCCGCGAGATGGCGCACCCTGAAGCGGGGTTCCGCCTGCTCGAGAAGGTCGTCAAGGATCTGGAGGAGATCGGCCAGGTGGAGAACCCCGCGCGGATGGAAGGACGCAGCATCGTGCTTCTCATGGTGCCGCGCACGGTGCCGGGGAAGCCCGCGGAGAAGAAGCCGGCGCAGCCCGCGGAGAAAAAGGCGGCGCAGCCCGCGGTCGCGGGGAAGTCATCCGAGAAGAAGCCAACTCAGACGGCGGCGGCCGCGAAGCCGGACGCGCCGCGGAGCTAGGAGCGGGACATGCCGAAAATGAAGACCAGCCGGGCCGCCGCGAAGCGGTTCAAGCGCACGGCCACGGGGAAGATCAAGCGGGCGAAGGCCTACGCCCGGCACCATCTCGGAATCAAATCACGAAAGAGGAAACGCCACCTGCACGCTTCGGCCATCGTCGAGCCGACCGAGCGCAAGCAGCTACGAAAGCTACTTCCCTACGGCGCCTGATCCAGAGGATCTCGCGCTGAGGAGGCGCGGGTCGCGGACAGGCCCGATTACGAGGTGACCGACCATGCCACGCACGAAAACCGTCGTACCCGGACGCAAGCGCCGCCGCAAGGTGATGTCCGCCGTCAAGGGGAATCGCGGCGGGCGGCGGAAGCTCTACCAGACCGCCCGCGAGACCCTGATGCGGAGCCTTCAATTCGCCTATCGGGACCGCCGCGCGAAGAAGCGCGACTTCCGCAGGCTCTGGATCGTCCGCATCAACGCGGCCGCCCGCCTGAACGGGCTCTCGTATAACGCGTTCATCCGCGGCCTCAAGGCGGCGCAAATCGACATCGACCGGAAGATTCTCGCCGACCTCGCCGTTCGCGACGAGCAGGCGTTCGCGCGTCTCGCCGAGGTCGCGAAGCAGGCCCAAACCGCGGCCTAGGCGCTCGAGCCCGTGATCCGGCGGATCGACGCCCTGGAAGCCGAAGCGGCGCGTGCGTTCGACGAGGCGCGGGACTCGGGCGCGCTCGAACAGTCGCGCGTTCGCTGGCTCGGCCGAAAGAGCGAGCTGACGCAGCTTCTCCGCGGGCTGAAGGACCTCCCCGCCCCCGAGCGCGCCGCCGTCGGAGCGCGCGCGAATCGGACGCGGGAGGCCCTCGAGGAGCGCTACGAGGCCGCACGGGCGCGTTTGGGTGGCGCGTCACCGCCCGCGGCCTCGGCCCGCGACGTCACGCTTCCCGGCCGCTGCCTCCCCCGCGGCCACGAGCATCTCATCTCCCAGGTGCTGCGTGAGATCCGCACGATCTTCCACGGGATGGGCTTCTCGCTCGCCGAAGGGCCCCAGGTGGAAGACGACCGCCACAACTTCGGCGCGCTCAACATGCCCGAGGGGCACCCCGCGCGCGCGATGACCGACACCTTCTATTTGAAGCCCGGCGCGCTCCTCCGCACGCACACCTCGTCCGTCCAGATCCGCGTCATGGAGAGGCAGGCCCCGCCCGTGCGGATCATCTGCCCAGGCCGCGTCTTTCGGAACGAGGCCGTGGACGCCACGCACCATTTCGAGTTCCACCAGGTCGAGGGGCTGTACGTCGACGAGAACGTGTCGCTCGCCGATCTCAAGGGAACGCTCGAGCATTTCCTGAAGAGCTTCTTCGGACCCGAGACCGAGATCCGGTTCTCGCCTTCCTATTTCCCGTTCGTGGAGCCGGGCGCGCAGGTCGACATCCGGTGCTTCTTCTGCGGTGGGAAAGGATGCGCCGTCTGCGGCCCGCTCTCCGAGGGGTGGCTGGAGGTGCTCGGCGCGGGGATGGTGCACCCCAACGTATTCCGTGCCGTGGGCTACGATCCCGAGCGCTGGACCGGATACGCCTTCGGCGCGGGCATCGAGCGCTTGGTCATGCTGCGCCACGGCGTGCCGGATCTCAGAGTGTTCTTCGAGAGCGATGTCCGCTTCGTCCGCCAGTTCTAGGGGGGCTTGATGAAGGTCACGTGGAGCTGGCTTGGCGACTGGGTGGAGCTCAAG
>JACQPZ010000189.1 GCA_016207265.1 Candidatus Latescibacterota bacterium
GCGCGGAATCATCCCAGCCGGATGGGAGTAGGAACATGAACTCGAAGAAGATCGGTTCGGACCAACTCGCAGCCCTCGGACTCTCGCTCGTAGTCGCTTCGCTCGCGGTCGGGTTCCTGGCGATCGGTTGTGGAAAGCAGCAAAGCGAGACCGCGGCGATTCAGACCGGCGCCGTGCCGGCTGCCGCCGTCGCGGAGCGGACGGACGCTCGGGAGAAGGAGGCGTTGCCCGTCGCGAGCCTCGCCGCGGCGACGCCAGCCGTCGATGACATGGCCGAAGTCTCGGCCGACTCGCTGCCCCCTGACGTCGTGGCGTCCGCGTCGGAATCGCTCGTGAGTCCCGGCGAGATCGTCGAGATCGCAGCGGAGGGGTCGCTCGACGTGGTGACCGTGACGCTGACCGACGGGCTCGGGAAGTCGTATCCGCTCGCGTACGATCCGGCCGCCAAGTGCTGGAGAGCTCTCTATCGCGTTCCGCTCCGGACGACCGCGGATCGGGTGGGTCTCTCCGTGACCGCGAAGAACGGCCTCGATCGGTGGCGGCGCGTGTGGATCTTCCTGAACGTGGAGCGCGGGGGCGCGCCGGCGGATTCTGGCTCGGGCTCGTAGCCACGCGGTCCGGCGCGCCGCGAAAGAAGGGCATGCGCCAGGAGGCAATGCCGCCCCGCGGGATCGCCCGAACCCGCGGGGCCGCGTGTCCGGCGGCTACCGGGATACGACTCGGACGTGGACCCGCACGATGCCATCCCGCACGAATCCCAGCTCGCGGGCGGCTCGGAGGGAGAGGTCGATGATCCGCCCGCGGGTGAACGGCCCGCGGTCGTTGATGCGGACCACCACGGAGCGGTCGTTCTCGAGGTTGGTGACCCGGACGCGCGTGCCGAAGGGGAGCGTCGGATGCGCGGCGGTCAGGGCGCGTCCGTCATATCGCTCGCCGCTCGCCGTCGTCGCGCCGTCATCTCGGGGATCGTAGAAGGACGCGATTCCGGTTTCGGCTCGTGGCGCCGCTGAACGAGGCGCCCCGCCGACCGCCGCGGAGCGGGATGACCCTGCGGTCGTCGCCGAACGAGGCGGGCCGCCGGTCGTTGCGCATCCGGTTGCCGCAATCAGCAGGAGAATCGAGATTCGAATGGACCGCTCCATGACGCCTCCCGTCGCTGCGGGTCCTCCTCCCATGATGCGCGCGATCGATTGAGTTCAACAATGGATCGGCCGGCGCGGGGCCGGACTGGAGGCGAATCTCGCCGCCGGCTGTATAATTCGGGTTCCATGGACCTCACGCCCGTCACGCTCCAGGGTCGCCGCGTAAGGCTCGAGCCGCTCTCGCTCGAGCGGCATTGGGAGGGCCTTCTCCAGATCGGGCTCGATCCGGAGCTTTGGCGATTCACTTTGAACAAGGTGGCGCGCTCCGCGGATCTCCGGGACTACCTCGAGACCGCGCTGCGGGAGCAGGCCGGCGGAAAGTCTCTTCCCTTCGCCACGGTGGATATCGGGAGCGGCCGGGTTGCGGGTTGCACGCGCTTCGGGAACATCGAGCCCGCGCATCGCAGGGTCGAGATCGGCTGGACGTGGGTGGGACGCACGTTCCAGCGATCGCATGTGAACAGCGAGGCCAAGTACCTCATGCTGCGCCACGCGTTCGAGGCGTGGGGATGCATGCGCGTCGAGCTGAAGACGGGGTCCGAGAATCGACGCTCCCGTGACGCGATCCGGCGCATCGGCGCAAGCGAAGAGGGAACGCTGCGCCGGCACGCGATCGCGGATGACGGGTATATCCGCGACACGGTCTACTTCTCGATCATCGAGAGCGAGTGGCCCGCCGTGAAGACGCGGCTCGAAACGATGATCGCCGCGTACAGCCCGGCGGCCCCGATTCAGCCCCGCACGGAATAGCACCGATCCCCCCCGACCGGTACGCCTCTTGCGATCCCCCGACGGGTCGATTGGGGAAGACCGTCTGTGGGGAATCGCATCCCGCTGCGGCCACGTCTCGTGGAACATCCGGAGGGGTCATGAAGAAGCCATTGCTGATTTCAGCGCTCGTCCTATTTTGCATCGCGGTATCGCAGAATGCATACGCCGGGTCGCACCTGGGGTGGCGGAGCATCGGTGTCGACGTCGGATTCGTCGACCCCGAGAACGTGGACGGGGCATTCGGCTTCGGCGCGTTCGCGGACCTCGGAACCCTCGCGCCGAGCCTTCATTTGGCGCCGCAGCTTGCGTACTGGTCGAAGTCCGAGGAGGATTTCGGCGCCGAAGCCTCCGTGGGCGATCTCTCGCTCGGCGCCCGGGCGAAGTACATGTTCCATGTCTCATCCCGCACGTTCCAGCCCTACGCGGGCGGCGGTCTCGGGCTCCACTTCGTGTCCGCGAAGGTTACGATCCCGGATCCGTTCCTCGGCGGATTCATGACCCTCGAAGACAACTCCACCAAGCTCGGGTTGGACATGGGCGGCGGATTCGTCACGCCGATTGGCGCAAAGACCGATCTGACGGGCGATCTCTGGTATACGTTCGTGGAGGACGTGAGCCACCTCTCGATGAAGGTCGGCATCGCGATGAAGCTGGGGCGGTAGCTCGCGCGCGGTTCCCTTCGAGCCGGATGGTGGTATAGTCGCCGGGCGCAGGCCTCGACCTGCGAGCTGCTCCCGCCATCCATCCGGGCACCGAGGGAGGGAACCGGATATGCCGAATACCGTCACGAGCCGCCGCGCGCCCACCGGCGGCAAGCGAGGCGTCCTCGCGAAGGTTCCATTCTTCAGTCAGGCGCCTCCCGACCTTCAATCCGCGATCGCCGCCGAGGCGAGCGTCGTCCACCTGAAGGCCGGAGAGTATTTTCTGCGCGAGGGCGACTCCTGCGCCCACTTCGCCATTCTCGTCTCCGGGAAGATGCGGGTCTTCAAGCTCGGGGAGCGCGGCCACGAGATCACGCTCTACCACGTCGGACCCGGCGAGGTCTGCCCCCTGAACGTCTCCTGCATCCTCTCGGACCGCCCGGTCCCCGCGATGGCCATGGTCGAGGAGGATGTCGAGGCCGTGGTCGTCCCGGCGGACACGTTCCGCCGCCTGATCGCGGCCCACGAGCCGCTCCGATCGTTCGTGTTCCAGATGTTCTCCCACCGCCTCGCCGAGGTCATGTCCCTCGTCGAGGAAGTCGCATTCCGGCGCATGGACCAGCGGTTGGCGCGGCGTCTGGAAGAGCTGCTCGCGAGGGACGGCGGACCGCAGCGGACCGTCGAGACCACGCACGCGGAGATCGCCGCCGATCTCGGAACGGCGCGGGAGGTCGTCAGCAGGTTGCTCAAGGAGTTCGAGCGGCTCCGCGCGGTCTCGCTCTCCCGCGGTCGGATCACGCTTCGAGACGCATCGGTGCTGAGGGGTCTGGCTTCCGGGGCCGAGAGGCGGTAAACGAGCGGCGGCGCAACGACGCCCCGTGACGAGCAGCCAGTACCCTCGAGGAGAGGCAAGCTGAGAGTGGTGCGAGGGTCGGGCCGCAGACGGTGTGCGACGCGCGCCGCCGAAACTCGTGCGAAGATCATGACGGAATCCCCGCCGC
>JACQPZ010000196.1 GCA_016207265.1 Candidatus Latescibacterota bacterium
CCTCCGAATCCGCGGAGGCCACGCGATCCTTGCTCGTAGTAGACCTCCGAGAGGTTCTTCACGTTGATCTTGAAGTAGTACTCGGAGAATCCCCCCGAGATGCTGCGCGTGAATTGGGCCTCCCAGCAGTGGAGGTCGCGCTTCACGGAGTAGTTCTGCGAGATCATCTCGCGGGTCTTGAAATCGTACTGGGCCGCGTAGTCCACGCGCCAGTTCTTCGTCGGATTCAACCCCACCGAGCCGTTCGCCTTCGTGCTCGACTCCCAGCGGGAATAGCCCCCGCCGGTCAGGCGGCTGCTCGATCCCCCATAGCTCAGCGAGAATCCGACCATCCAGGGAAGCCCCGACGGAGTGAGCCCCAGCGGGGACCATCCGGCCGGAGCCTGGACCGCGCTCGACACCAGCTCCTCCTCCGTCTCGGGGACGCGGCGAACCCCCTGGAAGAAGAGGCCGCTCGAGACGTCGAACCGGAGCAATTTCCCGTCGTACGGGTTGTGGGCGAAGCTCATGTCGATCGAGGTCCGGTCGGTGGCGCGGAGTCTCAGGAAGCTCGAGAGGTCGGAGAGCGGCTTCACGCCGCGGCGGCGCGCCAGGAAATCATAGCTGCCGGAAGTCTGCATCTGGATCAGGTTGTTGATCACCTTGGGCTGCGTCGGATCCCCCCACTTCACATGCACGTCATTCCGGATCGAGAACGTCATGCTGCGTGATTCCGAGGACGTGAGCGAGATGCCGGACACTCCGCTGAAGCGCGGGATCATCGTCCCGGAGGCGTCGCGGTAGAAGAGCTTGGGATAGGCCGGCACGAGATTGAATCCCACCGACGGGGTGATGACGTGCCGGATCGCGCGCAGAGGGCCCAGCGATGGGCGGAAGGTCCCGAAGACGGCCGTATTCACGCCGATTCCCCCGCGCCAGACGCCCGCCCGCTGGAGGCGGTTCCCGGCGGCATCCTTGCTGTAGAACACCTCGCTGTAGGTCATGTTGGGGCTCACGCGGAGAAATCCGAGCACGGAGCGGACGTCGGTCAGGCTGACGTCGTGGCGCGCCGCGGTGCGCACGTCCGTGACGTCGGAGAACCGCACGGTGTCGCCGATGGCGGTCCCGGTGGAATCGAAGATCGCGGTCGTCTCCGCGCGGGCCTCGAAGTACCGGTTCCGCTCGCTCAGCAGCGTCGAGCGCAGGCTGACCAGGGTCGAAGCGAAGAAGGGGAGTCGGGCCGGCTCTTTCCCGCGAGCCAAATGTCCGATCGGCCGCGGCGTCAGGGAAAACGTAACGGCCGGAAGTTGCTCGCCGATCTTCACGCCTCCCCGGTCGGGATCCAGATCCTGGTTCCGAATGAGCCCGACGTTGAGGGCCACGCCGCTCCAGGATTTCTGGAGGGAGAGGCTCGATCGGAGATTCCGCTGCACGCGGAGCAGGATCGAGCGGCCGATCGAGGCGTCCCGGAGATACGTGCTCGAGTTCGTCAGGTTCCCCTGCGCCGTGAGCGAGAAGTTCGGGCCGAGCGTCTGATAGTGTCGCCCGAACAGGTCCCATCGGTCCGCGCCGGATCCGAGCGTGTGCTCGAACGAGGAATTGAATTCACCCTGCCAGCGGTACCGCTTGTTGTAACGCGTCTGCGCGTGGCCGATCCAGCGGACCTGTTGGTAGTAGTCCCCCCACAGCGTCGCGTCGAGATAGTCGCTGATCGCCCAGTAGTATCCCAGGTTGCGAATGAACTTCCCTCCGGCGCTCGAGGAGCCGAATTCGAGCTGCGGCAGCTGGAATCCCGAGTGGCGGCCCTGCTTGATCGGAAAGATGTAGAACGGCAGCGCGAGGACCGGCACGTGCTTGATGTAGAAGACGACCGGCCGCGCGATGACCTTGTCCCGGAGCAGGATCTTCATCTTGCTGCTCCCGAAGTGAAAGTGGGGCTCGTCGAGGTCGCACGTCGTATAGCTTCCGTTCTCCACGTCCAGGACGTTTTCGCTGACCTTGCGGATCTTCTCGCCGTGGTAGAAGCCCCGTTCGTAGGTCGTCTTCCCTTCGAAGATCGTGCCCCGCCGGATCGAGAGGTCGTACGTCATCGTATGGCCCGTGATCCGGTCCTTCCCGTCGTTCAGGACCGGACTGCCGACCGCGCGCATGCGCTGGGTCTTCGTGTTGAACTCGACCTGCTCCGCCAAGAGGCGCAGCTCCTTGTACGTCACCTCCGCCGACCCGACGACATCCACTTGGTCGCGGTCCACGTCGTAGACGACGCGGTTGCCGCGGTATCGAACCTGTTCCTCCCGACGCTCGCGGCTCGTGTCTCCCTCCGCGGCCATGTAGTAGATACCCTCGCTCCTCCCGACGACCGTCGCCTTCCGGGCCCTGCCGCGCTCGAACTCGACGATGATGCTGTCGCCGGTCGAGACGTTCCGCCCCCCCTCCGCGCTGTCCGCGGTGCTCGGCCGGTAGGAGCTCTGCGCGTGTCCGACGATGACGGCCTTCCTCGCTTCGTCGTCCGTGAGAACGAGGGTCACCGTGTCCCCCACCGCATGGCTCCGCTCGCCACGGCCGGACTCCGCCTTGGTCTCGTAGTCCACCGAGGCGTGCGGTCTCACCTGCAGGGATTCCACGCGCCGCCCCTTGAACCGGATCTCGAGCGTGTCGCCCTGGACCTTGCCCTGCTCGTCCCAGGCGCGGGGCGTACCGAGCAGAAACGCGCGATTCTCCGACTGATAGAACTCCGCCCGGTCGCATTCCGCGCGGAGCTTCTCGCGCTCCACGACGACGTCTCCCAGGGCGAAGACGCGACGCTTGGCGTTATCGAACTCGAGCGTCCGGCCGTGAATCACGGTGGACTTCCCTCCGGATTCCTCGACCGAGAGCACGGGACTCTCGGTGGCCCAGGCGTAATCGATCCGGCGGTCGTACCGCACCCGCCCGGCGCGGACGCGGGTGCTCTCCGCGCGATCGATGGCGACCACGTTCCCGACGGCCGTGACCAGGTCGGGCCCGCGGTCGTACTCGATCCGGTCGGCGGTGAGCGTGCGGGTCGAATCTTCCAGCCTGGGATCGCCCACGATCACCGAGCGATTCTCGTCGCGGAAAAAACGCGCCTCTTTGCCCGTGATCCGGGCGTTGTGCTCGTTGATCCGCACGTTTCCCCGGAGCACGGCGAGCCGCGATCTCCGGTCATAGGAGGCTTGATCGCCCCACATTCTCGTGTCTCCGTCCACGATCGTGACGTTTCCGAGGAACTCGACGAGCTCGCGCTGCCGGTAGATGCGCGCGGAATCGCCCCTCACGGTCGTCGTGCCGTGCTCCACCGTCACGCGCAGCGCCGTGTAGACGTCGTCGTTGGACGCGGCGGAGCCCGAGAGCCGGTCCGCCTTGAGGCGGTAGGTCTCGTCGGGCTGGCGCCGGGCCGCGGATTCGGGCGCCGCCCCCGCGGGCGCCGGGCTTGAAGCCGCGAGCGCAAGCGCTGCGGAAAGGGCCGTAAGAAGCGCGACCGCGACGCGGAGGAATCGGCGGTCGCGGGCCCGCCCGCTTTCAGATCGCATCGGGGACGCGAACGCCGAGGTGCGGCAACGCTTCGGCGATGAGGAAGAAGGATCCGGCGACGACGACGATCCCGTCCGACCCCTTCGCCCAGGCGAGGGCCCGATCGAGCGCCTCATGGATCGACGGCACCGCCTCGCAGGTCAGATGCCGCGACGGCGCCGCGTCCAGGAGCGAGGAGGCCGGCGTGGAGCGTTCCCCTTCGAACTGCGTGAGATAGAAGCGGCTCGCCGCCGCCCCGAGTCGACGCAGGAATTCCCGGTGAGCCTTGTCGCGGGAAAGCGCCACGACGAACGCGACGCGCCTTCCGGGGAAGAGAGCCGCCACCGTCGCGGCGAGGGCCGCCGCTCCCTCCGCGTTGTGCGCCACGTCGACAAGCACCGGCGGGTCCGCGCTTATGAGCTCGGCGCGCGCGGGCCAGCGGGTTTTCGTGATTCCCTCGGCGATGGCGGATGCGATGAACGCCGCTCCGCGGCCCGCGAGGACCGCCTCGGCGGCGAGCGCCGCGAGCGCCGCGTTCCGGGCCTGATGCGCCCCCAAGAGCGGTGTGCGAAGCGTCCCCGAGAAG
The DNA here is from genome assembly GCA_016207265.1 of Candidatus Latescibacterota bacterium. Taxonomy (GTDB): domain Bacteria; phylum Eisenbacteria; class RBG-16-71-46; order SZUA-252; family SZUA-252; genus WS-7. The sequence continues at coordinate 4,097 of JACQPZ010000196.1, forward strand.
GAGGATGTCTTGAGCGAAAGCTCGGTCCCCTGGAGGCTCAGGCCCCGGGTTCGGTATCGGGCGGACGTCCCGAGCCACTCGACTCTCGCGCCGCGCTCCCAAGCCGTCCGCGCGATGGCCGCCCTCGCATCGCGGCCCCGCACGCCGCATACGAGGATTCCGCCCGGCCTCGCGACACCCGCCTTCTCCGATGCGATCCGGCCGAGGGTGTGCCCCAGGATTTCCTCGTGATCGCTGCTGATCGTGGTGATCACCGAGACGGCCGGATCCAGGATGTTCGTCGCGTCGAGCCGGCCTCCGATGCCGACCTCGACGACGGCGAGATCGAGCCTCGAGGCGGCGAAATGGTCGAAGCAGAGCGCGGTCGTGGCCTCGAAGAACGAGGGCCGGGCCGCCTCGAACCGGGGCCACCACCGCTCCAGAAGCTCCCCGAGCGCCTCGTCCGGAATCTCGCGCCCCGAAACGCGGATGCGCTCGTTGAACCGAACGAGGTGCGGCGAGGTGTAAAGCCCGGTCTTGAGCCCCGCGGCGCTCAGGATCGAATGGAGATGCGCCGCGGTCGATCCCTTTCCGTTCGTGCCCGCGATGAGCACGGAAGGGATGCCCCGGTCGGGACGGCCGGCGAGCGTGAGCAGGCGCTCGATCCCCGCGAGGCCGGGCCGCATACCGCTCCGCTCGAAGCGGTACATCTCGTCGAGGCGCCGGGTGACGGGGGCGCGCGCGGGCGCCTTCATTCGCGGATGGGGATCTCCCGGTCGGCTGGGAATGCCGCGGAGCCGGCCCCCGGCGTTTCCTCTCGGGCAGGCTCCATCGCCTGAGGCGGGGGCTCGCCGTTCACGCTCGGCTGCGGCGCCTCGGGCGCGGGCTGCGGAGGAGGCGTGGACGCGATCGGCCCCCCGACGGCGCGGAAACGCGCCAACGTCTCGCCCGCGCGCCGGCGCGGCTTCTGCGGAAGCATCGCCGCGGCCGCGAAGAATCGAAGCAGGAACGCGAGTGTTTTCTGAAGCTCGTTCCGATGGACGATGCGATCGATCATCCCGTGCGTGAGCAGGAACTCCGAGCGCTGGAACCCTTCCGGAAGCTCCTGGTTGATCGTCTGCTTGATCACGCGCGGGCCCGCGAAGCCGATGAGGGCCCGCGGCTCGGCCAGAAGGACGTCTCCCACCGAGGCGAAGCTTGCCGTGACGCCGCCGGTGGTCGGATGGGTCATGATCGAGATGTA
>JACQPZ010000191.1 GCA_016207265.1 Candidatus Latescibacterota bacterium
GCCGTACCCGTGCCGGCGAACGTCGAGATGACGCCGGTCGAGGCCGTGATCACCCGGACGGCGTTGTTCGCCGTGTCCGTGACGTAGAGATCGCCGTTCGACGCGAGCGACACACCCTCCGGGCTCCGAAGCCGGGCCGCGGTGGCGGCGCCGCCGTCCCCTAGGTACCCGGCCGTGCCGGTGCCTGCGTAGGTCGTGATGACTCCGGTCGCGGCCGTCACCTTGCGGATCTTGTTGTTCGAACGGTCACCGATATACAGGTCGCCGTTCGAGGCGACCGCGATCCCGCGGGGGGAGCTGAGCCGGGCCGCGGTCGCGGCGCCCCCGTCGCCCGACGAGCCGGGGCTCCCGTCCCCCGCCACCGTCGTGATGATCCCCGTCGCCGCGACGACTTTCCGGATCTTGTGATTTCCCGTGTCGGCAACGTATAGATCCCCGTTCGCGAGGACCTCGACGTCCTCGGGGGACGAGAGCCGCGCCGCGGTCGCGGCGCCGCCGTCTCCCGTCGCGCCGGGGCTCCCGTTCCCTGCCACCGTCGTGATGATCCCCGTCGCCGCGGAGACCTTGCGGATCGTGTGGTTCGCGGTGTCGCAGATGTAAAGGTCTCCGTTGGCAGCGACCGCCACCCCTTCGGGCCGCCAGAGCCTCGCCGCCGTCGCGGCGCCGCCGTCGCCCGTGTAGCCGGCCGTGCCGGTGCCCGCGTACGTCGAAACCGTGCCCGCCATCATGTGGATCTGGATCTCGCGCGCGGTATTCCCGACGACCCCGGTCGCGACGACCCGCTTGCGGCCCGCGGGGAGCGGAGCGCCGGTCTCGTCCACCGCGTCGGGAGGGGCGACCCAGAAATACCCCGCGCCGACGTTCTTTCCGGGCGAAGCGAGCCCGCCCCACGACCAGTTCGCGGAGAGCTTCAGGGCCGCGTACTCGATCCCCGCGTGCGCCGCGTAGAAGGCCTGATTCTCCTGCACGTGCGCGAGGGAGGTGTCCGAATCCTCGACGACGAGCGCGACCATCGCGAGCCCGAGCGTGAGCAGGATCAGGATCGAGAAGACCGCGAGCACGATCGAGAAGCCCGCGTCGGGGCGGCGGGTCGCGACGGCGTCGATGGTCGCGGCGGACGGTCGTCGCGCCTGGAGGCTGCGGGTCGCGGCGGGCGTCACAGGGACCTCAGGAACGCGGCGCCGAACGAGGCGACCGTCTGGGTGCCCTTGATGAGCCGGATGTACACCGTGACGCGCCAGATGTCGGTCGCGGAGGGGGAGAGCACGGGGGCGGCGGCGGTTCCGTCCTCCTTCCAGTACTGAAAGGCGAGCGAGTCCACGCCCTTCGCCAGAGTCCGCGAGGAGCCGCTCTTCGTGTAGAGGAGGTCGGCGCCCGAGACGCCGCTCCAGGAAAAGCTCACCGTCGCGTTGTCGCGGTCGACGAACGTGAGCGTGCTCGCGGAGGCCGTGACCAGGCTCGTCGAGTCCTTCACGCGCTTCAGCTCCCGGGCGATCCGCTCCTCGGCATAACGGGCGTCCTGCAACATGTCCTTCTCGGCGTCCATGAACTGATACGTCCTCACGGCCTCGATGAACATCGCGGAAAACGTGACCGCGACGACCGAGACGATCACGATGACGATGACCAATTCGGCCAGCGTGAAGCCCGATTCTCTGCGCCTCGCGGGCGTCAGTAGCTCGTGAACCATGTCGTGACCGTCACGGGTGGAATGTTCGGGCACGTGACCGTAACGGTCACGGTTCGGAAGGTGACGCCGTCATAGGTGGAATCCGCGGCGAAGGACACCGCCCGGTCGTAGTTCGAAAACGCCGTGACCGGGGTCTCGGCGGGGTAGTTCGCCGCCACGAGATACGAGAACCCCCGGGTCGGCGAGTTCTTGTCCGCGGTGATCTGCTCCATCTTCGCCTGGGCGAGCTGCACGGCGACCGTGGCGTTCCTCGCGTCGCTCGAGTGGATGGACGAGTTGGCGAAGAGCATGCTGAGCGGGAGCACGGCGATCGCGGCGATCACGATGATCAGGACCACCTCGATCAGCGTGAACCCGGCCGGGACGGGCACGGCGACGGCGCGCGCTCTCATCGGATCGTCACCGTTCCGGTCTGCGGCGATACGTCGATCGTGTCGGACGCGCCCTGATAGGTCAGGATCACGCGGCCGGTCGCGGCAAGGTCCGTTCCGGCCGTGTCGCGCGGGACCCCGAAATAGTCGAACTTCACGCCCGGCGTCGTGCCGAAGGTCGCGGAGGCGATCTCGACTCTCTGAAACTCGGTCCGCGACGCGTAGTCCACGCGGAGCGGGCGGGCGCGGTCGCCCGGATCGGTCACCGGCGTGGACGCCGTCGGGGCGAAGACCGTGTACCGCTCGATGGACGGCTCGAAGAGGATCCCGTGCATGACCCGCCTGCTGATCGCCTGGCTCTGGGCGTAGCGAAGGTCGGCGGCGAGGCGCCGGGCCGCCGCGTCGAGCCGGATCTCGTCCATGGCTCCCATGTTGGGAAACGCGAGCCATGCGAGGATTCCGATGATCGAGATCATCACGATCAGCTCGGTGAGCGTGAATCCGGCCTCGAGGCGCGCGCTCATCTCCAGGTCTCCCATCGGCGAGCGCGCGTCATCCCCGGGCCTCCCAGAGCCGGGCCCGCTCGCGATCGCCGGCGAGGGACCACGCCCGCGCCGCGTCCGAAGCAAGCTCGGCGGAGGGAAGGATGCGGTAGGCCCGCTCGAAATGGATCGCCGCGTCGCGGTAGCGGCCTGCGGCGGCGAAGAAGACCGCCAGCCGGGCCGAGGGCTCGGGATCGTAGGGAGCGAGCCGCCTCGCAGCCATCAGCTCCGTCAACGCCAGCTCGGGCTCGCCCGCCGCGGCCGCCGCGACCGAGAGATTCATGCGCGCCGCGGGAAAGTCGAATCCGACCTCGGCGGCGTCCTGAAACCACGGGAGCGCGTCCGCGAACCGTCCCATCTGCCACAACGCCTGCGCGCGTGAGTCGGAGTACGTAACGGCGAGCTTGCGCGTCACGTAGTCGTATCGCTTCGGTCCGCCCGGCAGGAGATCGGTGCTCTTGGGCCAAGGCTCCGGCATCGTGCGCGGGCCCGCGGCCGGGACCGAGGCTTGGGTTCTGGCGTCGCTTCCGGGCGCGTAGGCGCGGTACGCAAGGCCCTCGTTCACGAACCGAACGTCCGAGCGGATGAGATCCGCCGGGGGCGTCGCGTAATAGACGGGCGTGCGGGATGTACGAAGCCGCTCGAGATCGGCCTCGTGGGCGATTTCGACCCATTTCGCCCGCGGGACGCCCTCGAGCCCGTACGGATCGCCGAAGACGTATCCGCGCCGGTGGATCAAGCGAAGATCGGTCCGATAGCCCTCCACGCGCGTGAGGTAGGCCGCAAGGAAGGTCTCGTTGTCCCCGTCCACGATGAGCGTGGCGCCCTGCGGGAGAGCGCCCAGAAGCTCCCTCCCGTAGCGGGCCGGGAGCGTGAAACGGCTCCGGTCGTGGGCCCGGTAGTGAAGCGCCGCCGTGAGAACGAGCGCCGCGGCGACGGCCGCGCCCAACGCCGGCCGCGCCGTGATCGGGACGCGGAGCCGGCCGGCCCGGATGCCTTCCCCCGCCCAGAGCGCGAGAGAAGCCGCGACCGGAGCGAGGAACGGCCCGATCTGCGCGAGATGCTCGGCGTCGGGCGTGAACGCCACGAGCGCGACCAGAGCCGCGGGTACGGAGAGCGCGGCCCAGGTCAGCATGGCGAGCGCGGAGCGCCCGCGTCGCGAGAGGAGGGCGCCGATCCCCGCGAGGGCGGCTCCCACGAACCCGCAGGCCGCGGCGATCCAGCCGCCCATCGAGAGAATCTCGTCGACCGTGCGATCCAGGCGGAACGGATTCTGGCGGAGCCCGCCGTATCCGTGGCGGAGGAGGTTCTCCCAGAGCGCCGCGACGCTGCGATCGTGCCCCCAGTCGAGCGCGGGATGGGTGCTGCTCCTCACCGGAAGCACGAGCACGATCGACAATCCGAGCGCAGCCCATCCCAGGGCGGCGAGAAGCCTCGAGACCCGGAATCCGCGCGCCAAGACCCACGCTCCGAGCACGAGCGCCGGAAAGAGCAGCGTCTGGTGGACCATGAGCGCCATGCCCGCGGCGAAGAAGAACGCCGCGTCCGCCCTCCCGCCGGCGGTCCGCCTTGACCGCGCCCGAAGCGCGGTGAGCGCGAGCAGAAGGAAGGCCGCCGTGGCGAGCGCATAGACTTCGGCCTGGACCGCGGATCCCCAGATGACCGTCGAGCCGGCGAAGACCAGAGTCGC
>JACQPZ010000192.1 GCA_016207265.1 Candidatus Latescibacterota bacterium
TCGACGGGGAGGATCTGGGCACCGACAAGAATCCCACGGGATACTTCCGCGGCTCGACGCGGTACGTCGAGTGGCGGGGGGACGACCGGCCCATGTTCCTGATCCTTCTCGATATGGTGGGCCGGAAGGACATGGCGATCCGGTGGGAGCGGCACTCCCAGGAGCAGGCGCAGAACATCCTGGACCTCGTCTGGGCGGAAGCGCGCGAGCTGGGAGTGAAGGGATTCCTCTCCGAGCCCGGTCCCCGCGTGTACGACGACCACCTTTCGTTCCTGAGCGCGGGGATTCCCGCGATCGACCTCATCGATCTCATGTTTCCCGAATGGCACACCACCCATGACACGCCCGCCATCTGCTCGCCCCAGAGCCTGGAATCGGTCGGCCGGGTCCTCGTAAGCCTCGCGACGAGAGCTAGTTTCCTTAACCGCTGAAATTTCCGCTTGAAAACGGCCTCCCGGACGGGCTAATTTGACGGGTCCGAGTGGACCCGCAGTCCACTCGAACTTTTTAGGCGCTGGCCCGGACATGGGTCGAGCCCGGGACGGACCGCATGGACCGCGTACAACTGAGGGAAGATCTCACCCGGCGCCTCCAGGCCCTCCTCGGCGAGGAGATGTTCGACCTCTGGGACCTGGAGCTCGGCTCGCAGGCGGGCCGGACCGTGATTCGGGTCACCCTGGACCGCCCGTCGGGCGTCACCATCGCCGACTGTGCCTATTGGAACAAGAAGATCGGCCGGTACTTGGAGGCCGAGAACGTGGTCCCCGGCAGTTACGTGCTGGAGGTTGGGTCGCCGGGGATCGAGCGGATGCTGTCGCGCCCGGAGCATTTCGCGCGCTTCGTGGGCCGCACGGTGGAGGTGAAGCTGCACGACCTCCACATGGGGCGGCGCACGTTTCGCGGCGAGCTGCGCCAAGCGGGCGAGGAGACGCTGCTGCTCGAAGACCCCGACGCGGGGTGTGTTTCGCTGCCGTACGCCGGAATCAGGCGTTCGCACGTGATCGCCGATCCGTGGGAAGGACTGCGCGCAAGGGAGCGCCGCCCGAAGGGATGAGGACCGTGGCCAAGGAAGCGCAATCGAGAGGCGTCAACTACGAGCTGATGGAAGCGATGGCTCAGATCGCGCGCGAGAAGAGCGTGGACAAGGCCATCCTCGTGGAGACGCTGGAGGCGGGGCTTCTCTCCGCCGGGCGCAAGCGCTTCGGCCAGACCGCGAACATCGAGGTCCGGTTCGACGAGCCGAGCGGGCGGATTCTCATGCGCCTGACGCGAAAGGTCGTCGAGGACGCGGAGGATCCGGCCTCCGAGATCGATCTCGAGGAGGCGCAGCAGCACGATCCCGACGCGCGCCTCGGGCAGGATCTCGTCCAGGAGCTGACCCTCGAGGACCTGGGCCGGAACGCCATCGCCGCCGCCAAGCAGGTGCTCGTGCAGCGGGTGCGCGAGGCGGAGCGCGAGCGGATCTACGAGGACTATCACGACCGCGTGGGCGAGATGGTCCGGGGCACGGTCCAGCAGGTGGACCGCGGCAATATCTACGTCAAGCTCGACCGGTCGGAGGCCATCCTCCCGCCGCGCGAGCAGATCGCGCGCGACCGCTACCACCAGGGCGACCACATCAAGGCCTACATCATCGCGGTCGACAAGCTGGCGCGGGGCCCTCAGATCATCCTCTCACGGACGCATCCCGAGTTCCTGCGCCGTCTCTTCGAGGCCGAGGTTCCCGAGGTCGCCGAGAAGATCATCGAGCTCAAGGGAATCGCGCGCGAGCCGGGCTCGCGGGCGAAGGTGTCCGTGATCTCGAACGACGACAAGATCGACGCCGTGGGCGCCTGCGTGGGGATCAAGGGCTCGCGGGTGCAGGCGATCGTGCGGGAGCTGGGCGGCGAGAAGATCGACATCGTTCCCTGGAGCCAGGATCCCGTGGTCTTCGTGACCCGCGCCCTCTCCCCGGCCAAGGTGCTGGAGGCGCAGATCCTCGAGGAGGACCAGAAGATCCTCGTCACGGTGGCGGACGACCAGCTCTCGCTCGCGATCGGAAAGGGCGGCCAGAACGCGAGGCTCGCGGCGAAGCTCACGGGCTGGAAGATCGATTTGATCTCGAAGAGCGAGCGCGACCGGCAGCGGGATCTCGAGCGCCGCTCCCGTATCGACATCGAAGAGCTGGAGGTCGCGGGCCCCAAATTGCGCGAGAAGCTGATCCGGGCCGGGATCGAGACCGTTCAGGATCTGCTGAAGGCGCCCAGGGAGGAGATACTCGCGATCCAGGGAATCGGCGAGAAGACCGCCGAGAAGCTGATCGAGGAGGCGACGGCGCTGCACGAGAAGCGCGCCCGCGAGCTGGCCGAGGAAGCGGCCCGCGCCGCCGAGGCTGCGGCGGCGACGGCCCGCGCGGCCGAGGCTGCGGCGGCGCGCGTCGAGGCCCAGGCCGAGGACGAGACCGAGGCCCCCTCCGGGGCTCCGCCCGAGGAGGCGCCGGGCGCCGAACCCGGACCGGAGCGGACGGCCTAGGAAACGAGGAGCCATGCCAGGGAAGAAGCGAAGGGTCTACGAAGTGGCGAAGGATATGGGCATGTCGAGCGAGGCGCTCGTCCACATCCTCAAGAGCCTCTCCGTGGAAGTGAAGAGCCACATGAGCTCCGTCGGCGAGGAAGTCGTCGAGCAGGTGCGCGCGAAGCTCGCGCGCGAGAAGGAAGCCGTCAAAGAAGAGGAGGCCCGCAAGCGCGAGAAGGCCGTGCTGGCCGCGAAGGCCGAAGCCGAACGCAAGGGGACTCCGGGCGGCCGCGGCCCCGGGGGCGTGGCGTTCAAGCTGGGACAGAAGGTCGGGAAGAAGAAGAAGCGCGCGGTGGACGAGAAGCTCATCCGGGCGAGCGTCAAGCGCACGCTCGCCGAGATGGAGGGGAGCAAGCGCCGCCGGCATCATCGGGAGCGCGAGGACGGCGGCGCGGTCGGCGTCGAGGAAGCGCCCCGCCTCATCCGCGTGAGCGAGTTCGTTTCGGTGGCCGAGCTTGCGGGTCAGCTCGAGGTCAAGCCCCAGGAAGTGATCCAGGCCTGCATGCAGCTCGGGATCATGGCGAACATCAACCGCCGGCTCGACAAGGACTCGATCATGGCGGTCGCCGACGAATTCGGCTACACGGTCGAGTTCGTCAGCGAGCTGGGCGAGGAAGAGGCAGAGGAGGTCGTCGAGGAAACCGGAGATCTCCGCCCGCGGGCGCCCGTCGTCACGATCATGGGCCACGTGGACCACGGAAAAACCTCGCTCCTCGACTACATCCGGAAGACGAACGTCATCGCCGGCGAGGCGGGTGGGATCACCCAGCACATCGGGGCGTACGAGGTCGAGCTGCCGGCCGGGCATAGGATCACCTTCCTCGACACGCCGGGCCACGAGGCGTTCACCGCGATGCGCGCGCGCGGCGCCCAGGTGACCGACATCGTCGTCGTGGTGGTGGCCGCCGACGACCGCGTCATGCCGCAGACGATCGAGGCGATCGACCA
>JACQPZ010000193.1 GCA_016207265.1 Candidatus Latescibacterota bacterium
CGCGACGCAGGCCCGCGTGGATCCGTCGTTCGGGCTCAAGGCGCTCGCGCTCTTGAAGACCGGATTGAGCGCGCCTGAGGTCTTGAGGGCGCTCGCGGCGACGGACTCCGTTTGGGACTCTCGGCAGCTCGGAATCGCGGATGCGAGGGGGCGCGTCGCGAGCTGGACCGGCCCGAAGTGCCTCGACTGGGCCGGCGGCGAGACCGGCGCCGACTTCGCCTGCCAGGGGAACATTCTCGCCGGCCCCGCCGTGGTCGCCGGGATGGCCAAAGCCTATCGAGAGACACAGGGGGAGATGGCCACCCGGCTAGTCGCCGCGCTCGAAGCGGCGCAGGCCGCGGGAGGGGACAAGCGCGGGATGCAATCGGCGGCCTTGCTCGTCGTGCGGCCGAGCGCGACCCGACCCCAGTTCAACCATCGATACATTGATCTGAGGGTCGAGGATCACAAGACCCCGATCAAGGAGCTGAGGCGGCTCCTCGAGATCCAGGAAGGATTCCACGGGGCCGACAACCATTTCCTCTACGCGGAGCAATACGAAGCCGAAGGATACCACGACCTCGCGGCGCGCGAGCGGGAACGGGTCGCGCAGATCATGCGCCGCGCTCTCGGGCGCGGGGAGCGGGATGCCTCCATGCTGAACGGGCTCGCCTGGGCGTGCGCCACGCACGACCTCTTCCTCGACGACGCCCGCAGGGCGGCGGAGCGAGCCGTGACGCTGGAGCCGCGTAACGTGGACATCCTCGATACGCTTGCCGAGGTCTGCTATCGGATGGGCGACGCCGCGAAAGCGATCGAGGTGGAATCGCGCGCCGCGACGATCGACCCGAAGAGCCAGTACCTGAAGGACCAGATCGAGCGCTTCCGGAAGGGGAGCGGAAAGTGACCGCGGCAAGGCGGCTGAAGGCGATCCTCGCGGCGGTGGCGATATTCGCCGCCCCGCCGGCCCGGGCCACGTTCTCGATCGCGGCCTACGATTCCGTGACGCAGGAGCTGGGCGTCGCCGTGCAGTCCCGCGCGTTCAGCGTGGGCATGGCCGTGCCGTGGGTGGAAGCGGGAGTCGGCGCGATCGCCACGCAGGCTTCCACCAACCGGGCGTTCGGGCCCTCCGGCCTCGCGTTGCTTCGCTCCGGGATGCCCGCCTCCGAGGTCATGCGCGCGCTGCTCGACGCCGATTCGGGGAGCGCCCACCGGCAGCTCGGCGTCGTGGACGCCCACGGCAGGAGCGCCAACTTCACGGGCAAGCTCTGCTCCGAGTGGGCCGGAGGGCTGAGCGGCGACGGCTACGCCGTTCAGGGAAATATCCTCGCGGGCGAGGCCGTCGTGAAGGGCATGGAACGCGCGTTTCTCGAGACTCGCGGCGAGCTGGCGGAGCGGCTCCTCGCGGCGCTCGTCGCCGGGCAGGCGGCGGGAGGGGACCGGCGCGGCATGGAGTCGGCCGCCCTGATCGTCGCGCGTCCGAGCGAGAGTCATCCGGAATACCGGCTGCGGTACGTGGACCTCCGCGTGGAGGATCACCGGGACCCGATCACAGAACTCGTTCGCGTCTACCGGATCCACGAGGCGCAGCGTCTCGCCGAGGCGCACATGGTCTACGCCGAGGAATACGAACGGGCGGGAAGCATGGACCTCGCCCGGATGGAGCGGGAGCGGGTCGCAGAGTCCCTTCAGCGGGCCCTCGCCCGCAAGGAGGCGAGCGCTTCCACGCTGAACGGCCTGGCATGGACCTGCGCCACGAGGGGACTCCACCTCGCGGAGGCGCTCGAGGCGGCCGAGCGCGCGGCGAAGCTCGAGCCGAAGAGCGCCGAGATCCTGGACACGCTGGCGGAGGTTCACTTCCGGAGCGGAAATGCCGCCAAGGCGATTGAGGTGGAGACGCAGGCGCTGTCATACTCTCCGAACGACCAATACTTGAAGGACCAGATCGCTCGCTTCAAGAGCGCCACGAAATAGCACCCCGGAGACCAAGCCATGCCTGAGCGACGCCCCGTTTCGCCGGAGGATCTCTTCCAGCTCCGATTCGTAGACTCGATCGCGCTCTCCCCGGACGGGACGCGTGTCGTCTACCAGGTCCGCACGATCGCCTCCGAACGGGACGCATACGAGTCACACCTCTGGCTCGTCCCGGTTCGGGGCGGCGAGCCGCGTCGTCTCACGTTCGGCGAGCACAAGAACGGGAGCGCCGCGTGGAGTCCGGATGGAAGGTGGATCGCCTTCGTATCGGATCGCAGGGACAAGAAGGCGCAGATCTACCGGCTCTCCCTCGAGGGCGGCGAAGCGGAGCGCCTGACCGACCTCGACGGGGACATCGGCGGTCTCGCGTGGTCGCCCGATGGGGAGAAGATCTCCTTCGCCTACCGCGCGGCCGACCCACCCGAGACGGGCCATCTGCCCGGATCGGTCGCCGCGAAGAAGGCGGCCGAGGCGAAGGCCGAGAAGAAGGAGCCGAAGCCACCGACGTTCCTTCATATCACGAGGCTCCACTACAAGGAGGACGGCCAGGGCTTCCTTCCGAAATCGCGGTTTCAGATCCACGTGCTGGACGTCGCGACGAGGGAAACCAAGGCGCTCACGAGTGGGGAGTGGGACCACGGGGCTCCCGTCTGGTCCCCGGACGGGAAATGGCTCGCGTTCGCCGCGAACCGGCTCCCGGACGCCGACTACCACAACACGGTCATGGACATCTGGCTCATCCCCGCCGAGGGCGGGGAGCCGCGCAACCTGACACCCGAGCCCGGCATGGCCTTTGCGCCGGCCTGGTCCAAAGACGGCTCGCGGATCGCCTACATGGGCAACACCGACGAGGAGGACGCGTGGGGAGTGAAGAACTTCCATGTCTGGACCGTGTCGCCCTCGGGCGGGTCGGCCCGGAATCTCACTCCCGGGTTCGACCGGTCGGGTCTCGACCTCATGGGCACGGATCTGCGCGACTTCCATGAGCCGACGGCGCCGATCTGGTCCCCCGACGACGGGGCCCTCTATTTCATCGCGAGCGACCAGGGATCCACGCACCTCTACGCCGTCTCCTCCAACGGCGGGACGCCGAGGCGGGTGACTTCCGGCGCGCTCGCGCTCTTCGCCGTGCAGGGATCGCGAAGCGCGCCGGATCTCGCGGTCATCCGCTGCGGGCACATGGACGCGGGCACCGTCGCGCGCCTGGATCCTGCGAGCGGAGCCATCACGCCGCTCGCTCAGCCCAACCGCGAGCTCTTCGACGCGCTCGAGGTGGGAGAGCCCGAGGAGTTCTGGATCGACGCTCCGGAAGGGCACCGGATCCAATGCTGGATGCTCAAACCGCCCGGGGCGGACAGACGCAGGAAGCATCCCATGGTGCTCGAAATCCACGGGGGGCCGCGCATCCAGTACGGAGCCTGTTTCTTTCACGAGTTCCAGGTGCTGGCGAGCGCCGGCTTCTACGTGCTCTTCTCGAACCCGCGCGGCGCGCAGGGCTACGGAGAGGAATTCACCCGCGCGATCGTACAGAACTGGGGCGGCCCCGATTACGAGGACCTGATGCGCGTCGTGGACGAGGCGCTGCGGCGCTACCCCGAGATCGACCCGGATCGTCTGGGAGTGACGGGCGGCTCCTACGGCGGCTACATGACCAACTGGATCACGGGCCACACCGACCGCTTCAAGGCGGCCGTCACCCAGCGGAGCGTCGTCACGCTCCGGACGCTTCTTCTGGGCGGCGATTTCAGCGACGACTCGGTGCCCGAGTTCGGCGACCAGCCCTGGAGGGAATCGGAGGGGTTCCGCCGCATGTCGCCCCTGACCTACGTGGAGCGCATCAAGACGCCCCTCCTCATCACGCACAGCCTCGAGGATCACCGCTGCCCGATCGTGGAAGCGGAGCAGCTCTACACCGCGCTCAAGCTGATGCGCCGCGAGGTCGAGATGGTGCTCTTCCCGGGCGAGAGCCACGGGTTGTCGCGCGGAGGCATGCCCTCGCGGCGGCTCGCGCGCCTTCACTTCATGCGCGAGTGGCTCGTGCGGCACCTGAAGCCCGAACCGGTCTCGGGGACGAAGAAGCCCGCGGCGGCCGAGCCGGCGCTCGCACGAGCGAAGTGAGTGGAGCTTAGCGGCCGCTCCATTCTGCTCACCGGCGCTTCGGGAGGAATCGGCAGCGCGGCGGCGGGGCTTCTGGCGCGGGAGGGGGCGAAGCTCACGCTGTTCGCGCGCGGGCCGGGACCTCTCGAGATCGTTCGCAGGAGAATCGAATCCCTGGGCGGAGCCGCGGTCGCCGTCTCTGGCGACGTCCGAAAGCCCGGTGACGCGGCCCGGGCCGTCGTGGAAGCGGTCGGCCGGTTCGGTGGGCTGGACGCGGTCGTGAACAACGCGGGATTCGGGTCTCTCGCCCCGTTTCGCGACGGATCCGAGACGCTCCTCGCCGAGCACCTCGAGACGAACGTCCTGGGCACATTCCGCGTGTCGCGCGCCGCGCTTCCGGCTCTCGAGGCGCGCGGACGCGGCGTGATCGTCAACGTCGCGAGCTTCGCGGGCAGGGTCGGGGCTCCGAATTATTCCTACTACAACGCCAGCAAGTTCGCGCTCGTCGGAATGTCGGAGGCCTGGCGGCGCGAGCTTCTCCCGCTCGGGATCGATGTCGTGCTCGTGATTCCGCAGGCCGTGGAGACGGCATTCCTCGACCGGATGGGGAGAGACCGGGCGCTCGGTGCGGGCCCGGCGGGCACCGTGGTCTCCCCGTCGGCCGTCGCCCGCGCGATCGTCGCGGGCCTGAGACGTCCGAGGCCTGAAATCTACCTCCCCGCGCACAGCCGCTGGCTCGCCGCGATGAACGTGCTATGGCCGGGTCTCTCCGACCGGATCATGATCCGGCTCTTCCGCGGTCCGAAGGTGGCCCGACGGTGACCCCGCCCGCCACGGACCCATGATGCCCCCCTCGCCCGCCACGGACGGCGGAAAGATCGCCCTGAGCCTCACGGGAGGCGGGATGACGGGCGCCTTCTACGAGGTCGGATGTCTGGCCGCGCTCGATGACTTCCTCGGCTTCGACTTTTCGAGCACCGGCTTCCATATCTACATCGGCGTGAGCGCGGGGGCCTCCGTCGCGTCGCTGCTCGCGAAGGGGGTGCCGGTGCGGAAGGTCTACTGGGGGCTCCTCCACGGCACCGAGCCGGCCCTCCACTTCAAGCGCGGCGACTTCTACGTCGCGAACCGCTGGGCGATCTTGAAATCCGTGGCCGGGAGCATTCTCTCGCTGCCCGGATTCGTGATCCGGAGCATCCGGCTTCGACTGAATCCGTCCCCCTTCGAGTACATGCACTTCCTCGAGGAGCGGTTGCCCCCTGGGCTCTTCGCGCTCGAGGCCTACCAGCGGTACGTGTCGCGCCTCCTGGAGTCCTTCGGCAAGACCGACTCGTTCGCGGACCTGACGCGCGAGCTCTACATCCCGGCGACCGATCTCGATCTGGGGACGAGGCGCGTGTTCTCGAATTCGGACCGCGAGGCCGTGCCCATCTCGCACGCCGTCGCCGCTTCCTCCGCGATCCCCCTCTTCTTCCGGCCGTTCCAGATCCAGGGGCGGGATTACATCGATGGATCCACCGGGCGCGTCGCCCACATCGACGTGGGGGTCAAGGCCGGCGCTTCGACCGTGCTCGTGATCAATCCGCTCCTCAACATCTCGAACGACCAGAGCGCGGTCTGCATCCCGAGGCGGGACGGAAAGTGCGCCAAAATCTCGGAGAAGGGGATGTCGTTCATCCAGGATCAGGCGTCCCGGATCGAGACGCGGGTGCGGCTCGACGGAGAGATCCGCCGGTTGCAGGTGGAATATCCCCAGGTGAAGATCTACCGGATCGAGCCCTCGACGAGCGAGGTGATGATGTTCCTGCACCCCACGATGAGCTATGCGGAGCGGGAGCAGATTTTGAGGTATGGTTATACGTCGATGACGTCCATCCTGAAGCGGCGCCGCGCCGTCATCGAGGAGCTGATGCAGTTCCACGGGCTCAACCCTCCGGACGAGGCGAGCATCGGCGGGTAGCGGCCCGCATCGGAGGCGCGCATGATCCACAATCCACTCAAGAGCCGCTTGACCCGGGGAGAGCTTCTTCTCCTGGACGGCGCGCTCGGCACGGAGCTCGCGCGCCGCGGCGTCCCGACGCCGTTGCCGCTCTGGAGCGCGGAGGCGCTTCTGGATGCTCCCGATACGGTGCGATCGATCCACGAGGACTATGTCCGCGCCGGAGCCGACATCCTCACGACGAACACGTTCCGGGCGACCCCGCGGGCCCTGGCCAAGGTGGGAAAGGCATCCGAGGCGGAGCGGCTCGTCGAGCGCGCGGTTTCCCTCGCGCGGGAGGCGGCCGAGCGGTCCAGCGGGTCGCGCGAGATCCTCGTCGCCGGGGCGATCGCACCGCTTGAGGATTGCTACCGGCCCGACTTGGCGCCGGATCCGGCGCTCGCCGAGCGCGAGCACTCCGAGCAGGCGGTGCGGCTCGCCCGCGCGGGCGTCGACCTCATCTTGATCGAGACCATGAACTCGATCGCGGAGGCCAAGGCCGCGCTTCGCGGCGCAAAACCCGCGGGGCTTCCGGTGCTCGTGAGTTTCATGTGCAGGACCGCGCTCGAGATCTGGAGCGGGGAGCCCTTCCCGGATGCGCTGCGCGCGGTGGAGCCGTTCAAGCCGGACGCGATCCTCGTGAACTGCGTCGCCCCGCCGATGGTCGCAGCGTGCCTCGAGGAAATGGCGAGATGCACCCGGACTCCCACGGGGTGCTATCCCAACGCCGGCGAGCCCGACATGGCCCACGGGACCTGGACCTTCGATCCCGCCTGGACTCCCGACCGGTTCGCAGAGACCGCGGCGACCTGGGTCGCGCGAGGCGCGCAGGTGATCGGCGGCTGCTGCGGCACCGGGCCCGAGCATATCCGTGCGCTCCGCGCGGCGCTTCCCACGGTGCTCGTCGAGTAGGTTGCCTCCGGAGTCCGTCCCAGGCGCGCCGGCTCCGCACCCGCTCCGGCCGGCGGCGAGCCTGATCCTGGTCGCGAGCCGTCCCGCCGTCCGCGTGCTCTGGGTGCGCCGGTCCGAAGCGAATCCCTTTCTCGGCGGGTTCCACTCGTTCCCGGGTGGACGCCTCGCGAAAGAGGACGGATCTCCGGGCGGCGACGCCGCGGCGCGCGAGCCGGCCTCGGTCCGGTGCGCGGTCCGGGAGACGTTCGAGGAGACGGGGCTCCTGATCGGGTTGGGCGGGCGGCCGCCGGCTCCGGAGGCGCTTCCTGATCTAAGGCGTCGCCTGCTGGAGGGCAAGGCCGAGTTCTGGCCCGAGATCGAGCGGCTCGGCATGACGCTCGAACCATCGACGTTCCGGCCGGCCGGCCGCTGGATCACCCCTCATTTCGGCAGCGCCCGGTTCGATACGATGTTCTTTCTCCACGAGACGGCCGTGGCCGCGGCCCCCGACGTGTGGCCGGGCGAGCTGGACGCCGCCGAGTGGATCGAGCCCGACCGCGCGCTCAGCCTCTGGTCGGAGGATCGGGTGGGGCTCGCGATGCCGACCCTCCATGCCTTGCGCGTGATCGCGGAAGGAACCCACGATCTTGCCCGGAGGCTAAAGGACGTGCCCGAGGCGAACGGCAAGCCCTCGCGCTTCGTGGACGTGCGCGCTGCCATCACGATGGTACCTCTCCGCACCGAGACGATCGCGCCCGCGAGCCACACGAACGCGATCGTGATCGGGGACGGGGACGCGGTGGTCGTGGATCCGGGAACCGCGGACGAGGAGGAGCTCAAGACCCTCTTCGAGGTCGTGGACGCCGCGACCGCGGGCGGGGGCAGCGTCAAGGCCGTCCTCTTGACCCACCGGCACAAAGACCACGTCCTCGGCGCGGACGCGGTTCGCAAGCGCTATGGGGCTCCGGTTTGGGCGCACGGCCTCGCGGGCGACCTCGTCCGGCTGGACCGCGAGCTTCGCGACGGAGAGCGGATCGAGATCGGGGGACGCCATCCGCGCGTGATCCGCGCCATCTTCGCGCCCGGTCACTCGCGATCGCACGTCGCGTTCTTCGAGGAGACCTCGCGGACCCTCTGCGCCGGGGATCTCGTCTCGACGCTGGGGACCGTGGTCATCGATCCGCCCGACGGAGCCATGAGCGACTACCTTGTGTCGCTCGAGCGGATCCGGACGCTGGGAGCGACCGCGCTCATTCCGGGCCACGGTCCTCCCAGCCGGGGCGTGGACCACGCGCTGCGGGGCCTCATCGAGCACCGCCGGATGCGCGAATCGAGGGTTCTCGACGCCTTGGAAGACGGACCGTTGGCCGTGGAGGCCCTGCGGGAGGAAGTCTACCGGGACACTCCCGGCGCGCCCGCGGCGCTCGCCGCCCGGACGCTCGAAGCGCACCTCGAGAAGCTGCTCTCGGAGGGTCGGATCCGACGCGAGGGTCGCTCCGTCGCGCTGACGCCCGCGGCCGGCGCGGCGCCTCCCCGGGAGGAGCCTCCGCGCTAGTACGCGGCCAGCTCCCTCAGCGTCCGCTCGATCCCGTCCACCTGGGGCAGGATCGCGTCCTCGAGCGCGGGAGCGTATCCGACCGGAGTGTCCAGCGCGCCCATCCGGCGCACCGGGGCGTCGAGCGAATCGAAGCACTCCTCCGCGATCCTCGACGCGATCTCGCCCCCGAACCCGCCGGTCAGGACGTCCTCGTGCAGGACGAGGACCCGCGCCGTCTTCCGGACCGACCGGGCGATCGAGTCCATGTCGAAGGGAAGGATCGTGCGCAGATCGAGCACTTCCACGCCGATTCCACCGGCCTCGAGGCGCTGCGCCGCGAGAAGCGCGCGGTTGACCGTGGCGCCCCACGTCACGACGGTGAGATCGGGACCTTCCCGCGCGATGCGCGCGTTCCCGAAGGGGATCATGTAGTCGGGACCCGGGTAGGGGGCCTTCGCGAAGGGCTGGCGGTAGACGTGCTTGTGCTCGAGGAACATCACCGGATCGTCGCAGCGGATCGCCGTTCGAAGGAGCCCGTTCGCGTCCACGGCCGTGGACGGGAAGACCACCCTGAGCCCCGGGTTGTGGGCGAAGATGCTCTCTCCGCTCTGGCTGTGGTAGATCGAGCCCCCCTGGAGATACCCGCCGATCGGGACGCGGATCACGACCGGACACGAGAAGGAGCCGTTCGAGCGCCAGCGCAGCATGGCAAGCTCGTTCCGGATCTGCATCATGGCGGGCCAGATGAAATCCAAGAACTGGATCTCGACGACCGGCTTGACTCCGCGCGTCGCCATTCCGATCGCCCGCCCGACAATGTTCGCTTCGGCGAGCGGCGAATTGAAGACGCGATCCTTCCCGAACTGCTTCTGAAGCCCATGCGTGACCTTGAACACGCCCCCCTTGCCGGGGACCTTGTCCAGCGCTCCCTCGCGGGTCGCGTCGGCGACGTCCTCGCCGAAGATCACGATCCGTGGATCGCGCGCCATCTCGTCCCGCAGGCACCGGTTGATCAGGATCACCATCGTCTCCGGCGGCCCCTCGAAGCGCGGCTCCGTGTCGAACATCGCGGACGTGGGATCGATGGTGGGAGAATAGACGTTCGTCAGGGCCGTCTCGGGCTTGGGCTGGGCCGCCGTGAGCGCCGCGGCTTCCGCCTCCGCGATCGCGGCGACCACCCCGTTCCGGACGCCCTCGATCGCCTCGGCGGTGGCGAACCCTTCGCGCATCAGGAATTCCGGATACGTGACGAGCGGATCGCGTTTCGCTTCGGCCTCGCGCTCGGCCGGCGGCTTGTAGCTCAGCTCGTCGTCCGACATGGAATGGCCGTACGGGCGGATCACGAGGGCGTGGACGAGCACGGGGCCTCTGCGCGCGCGCAGATGGGCGACCGCCTCGGTCATCGTCTTGTACGACGCCACCGGGTCGGTGCCGTCCACCTTCATCACGCGGAGCCCCGGGACGGCGCTCATGCAGCGCGCGATGTCGCTCCCGGGGGTCTGCACCTCCACGGGAACGGAGATCGCGTACTGGTTGTCGGTGATCAGGAAGAGAACCGGAACCTGGCCCGTCGCGGCCGTCGTGACGGCTTCCCAGAACTCCCCCTGGCTCGTCGTTCCCTCGCCGGATGAGACGTAGACCACCTCGTCGTCGTGAAACGGCGGGCGATCTCTCAGTCCGCGCGTGATCGAGAGAATCCGCCCTCCCTCGGCGCAGCCCACCGCCTGCAAGAACTGGGTCCCCGTAGGGCTCGACTGGGAAACAACGTTGGCGCGCTTCAACCCCCAGTGCGCGGGCATCTGCCGGCCCCCTGAATTGGGATCGGTCGCGGCTCCGACCGCCTCGAGCAGCATCTCGGTCGGCGTCATGCCCAGCGTGAGCATGAGCGCCCGGTCGCGGTAGTAGGGGTAGAACCAGTCGTAGCCGCTCCTGAGCGCCTTCCCGGCGGCCACGAGCACGGCCTCGTGTCCCGCGCCGCTGATCTGGAAGAAGGTGAGGTTCTGCTTCTTGAGCTTGATCTCCTCGTCGTCCATGCGGCGCGAGAGGAGGATCAGACGATACATGTCGAGCAGCTCGGTGCGGCTCAGACCGTGAAGGGTCTCCTTTTCGGTGCGGAGCGCCACGCGACGACCTCCTCGGAGCGGGATTTGACGCTTGAGCGCGTTCATTATACCGGAGAGACTGATGCCCGAGCACGCCCGAATTGCGGCTGAGGAGATCCTATGATGCAAAGCGGAGCCAAGGGCAAGGTCGCGATCGTCACCGGGAGCACGAAAGGGATCGGACGCGCCGTCGCGGAGGCTCTGC
Source organism: Candidatus Latescibacterota bacterium (assembly GCA_016207265.1). Lineage (GTDB taxonomy): Bacteria > Eisenbacteria > RBG-16-71-46 > SZUA-252 > SZUA-252 > WS-7. The sequence continues at coordinate 10,764 of JACQPZ010000193.1, forward strand.
TCGAGGGCGGGGCCCGCGTGGTCGTCTCGGCCCGCACCCAAGCCGACGTGGCCGCGGCGGGCGAAGAGCTGGGGCGCGTCCACCCCGGCTGGGTGCTCGCGCGCCCCTGCGACGTGCGCCGCGAGGATCAGGTCGCGGACCTCTTCGCGGAAGCGGATCGAGCCTTCGGGGGCGTGGATCTGCTTGTGAACAACGCGGGGGTCGGGCGCTTCAAGAACCTCGAGGACATGTCGCTCGCGGAGTGGAATACGATCCTCGAGACGAACCTGACGGGGGCGTTCCTCTGCTCCAGGGCCGCGATCCCCCGCATGCGCCGGCGCGGTGGCGGCTACATCTTCAACATCTCGAGCCTCGCGGGGAAGAACGCGTTCCCGTCCGCCACGGCCTACAACGCCTCGAAATTCGGCCTGAACGGCCTCAGCGAGGCCCTGATGCAGGAGATCCGCCACGACGGGATCAAGGTGAGCACGATCATGCCGGGGAGCGTGAGCACGCACTTCAACGAGGGCGCGCCCGGACCGGGGGAGGAGTGGAAGCTTCAGCCCCGGGACATCGCTCGGGTGATCGTGGACCTCCTGAACCACGACCCCCGCTCGCTCCCTAGCTGCGTGGAGATCCGGCCCTCCCGGCCTCCGAAGCGGTAGGAGCCGCGGCGGGCTAGACGCCCAGGCCCGCGGGAAGGAGCAGTCCGGCCAGGACGCCGAGGGCGGTCGCGCCCAGGACGCAGAGCGCGAGATAGACGAGGGCCGACTTCGGACCGAGCCACTTTCCCACGACCCCGAACGTCGGAATGTTCACGATCGGAACCGCGAGCATCATTGCACTGGCGGGCCCGAAACCCATGCCCTTCGCAAGCAGCTCCTTCACGAGGGGCAGCTCCGCCCCCGAGCAGAAATAGAAGGGCACGCCGCTGATCGATGCGAGGAGCGAGCCGACCGTGGTCCTCTGTCCGTAGAGGACGTGGATCCAGTGCCCGGGCACGAGAACATCGACCACCGCGGCGAGCACGAGGCTGACCAGCACCCACGGCGCGTACTCGCGTGTCTGCCCCAGGAAGCGCCGCCACACCGACCGGACCCGGCCCGGGATCGGGTGAACCTCGAACTCTTCCCCGCGCGATCCGATGGTGCCGGGAATCTCCGCCGCGAGGGCCGGCGCGGGCTCAGCGGATCGGGCGGCGGCGCGGCGAAGCGCGACCGTAGAGGCGTAGCCTACGAGCAATCCGAACGCGACCGACGCGACCAGCCGCGCGAGAACCCACTCGAGCCCGATCACCTTCCACGTCAGGAGCAGCACGGGGATGCTCACCGCCGCCCCGGCGGTGAGGAATCCGAACGTGTGCTTCACGTCGCCGCCTCTGCGCCGGATTGCGACCGCGAGGGGGACCATGCCGCACGTGCACAGGGGGATGAGCGCGCCGACGATCGCCGCGAGAACCATCGTGCCGGGGTGGCGGCCCGTCAGAAACCGGGCGATGAACCGCTCCGAGACGAATTCTTCGATGAGGGCGCCGATCAGGAGCGCGAGCAGAAAGAGCGGGACGATCTCGATCGAGGTGTCGAGAAAGACGCGGCCGATCGAGATCGCGGTCGATGAGGGGTCCACCGCCCTAGTCTATCGCGTTCGGACGTGGAATCACGTCGCGAAAGCAGCGTGGGGCTCCTCACAGCGTGAGGCTCCAGCGTGAGGCTCCTCCTTGACACGAATCACCCCTGTCGGCGAGGATTGCCCGCTCGCCACCGTTCGGAGGAATCGAATGCCCGTGCGTGATCCGCTGTACCATCCGTTGTTCCTGAGCAGGCGCTCGGCGTCCGACACGCCGCCGTTCGACCCGTTTCCTCCCGGAGGCCGGAAGCCGTGGAAAGCGGCGCCGAAGCCGCGGCGCGATCTCGAGTTCCACGTCTGCCACTACAAGATCGCGCTCGACGTGGATCTGGCCGGGCGTGAGCTGCGCGGTCGCGTCGCGCTCACGGTGGAAGCGATCCGGGACGGGATCCGCGAGGTCGCGCTCGATGCGGCCGAGATGACGGTCATGTCGGCCGCGATGGGGCGCCGGACGCTCCGGCATCGAGCGGAAGGAGAATCCCTCCGGGTGACCCTCCCACGCGCGCTGCGCGCGGGACGGCGCGCGACGATCGCGATCGTTTATCGCACCCGCCCCCGCAAGGGGTTCTTCTTCGTGGGACCGACCGAGGCGGAGCCGGATCGGCACTCCGCGGGCTGGTCCCAAGGCCAGGCCGACGATACCCATTGGTGGATCCCCTGCCTCGAAAGCACCGAAAGCCGCGCCACGCTGGAGATGATCGCCACGGTTCCGAGCGGCTATCGCGCGATCGGAAACGGCCGGCTGATCGCGCGGCGGGCGGACGCGCGACGGAAGACCGTGACCTACCACTGGCGCCAGGACACCGCGCACCCGGCGTATCTCACATCGCTCGTCGTGGGGAAGTTCACGGAGCTCAAGGATCGGGCCGGGAAGGTGGCGCTCCGCGGGTACGTGCCGCGCGGACAGGAGGCGGCAGGGCGAGCGCTCTTCCACAAGACACCGCGGATGATCGAGACCTTCTCCAAGGTCTTCGGCACCCCCTATCCCTACCCCAAGTACGCGCAATCGACCGTGTTCGACTTCACGTTCGGCGGGATGGAGAACACGAGCGCGACCACGCTGACGGCGCGCGCGCTCCAGCCGCCGAAGGACACCGCCGACCAGAGCTACGAAACGTTGATCTCGCACGAGCTGGCCCACCAATGGTGGGGAGACCTCGTCACGTGTCGCGATTGGTCGGAGGGGTGGCTCAACGAGGGGTTCGCCACCTATTCGGAGATCGTATTCTGGGAATCGGAGCACGGCCGCGACGACGCAGATTTCGCGCGGCTCGAGCAGATGTGTTCCTACCTCGTGGAGGACTCCGGCGACTACCGCCGTCCCATCGTGGAGACCCGGTATCGCCATCCCTCGGACGTGTTCGACCGGCACCTCTACGAAAAGGGGGCCTGCGTCCTCCACATGCTCCGCGCGACGCTCGGAGATTCGGTCTGGCGGCGGAGCCTCCGCCGCTACCTCGACCGCCATGCGTTCGGCGCGGTCGAGACGGCCGACCTGAGGCGCGCGTGCGAGGAGGAGTCGGGGAGGAACCTGGCGTGGTTCTTCGACCAGTGGGTCCACCGCGGGGGGCATCCGGAGCTCAGAGTGGGCCGGGAGTGGGACGCGGCATCGGGCGTGCTCCTCCTGACGGTGGAGCAGGTCCAGGAAGAGGACGGGATCGCGCCTCGGACGTTTCGAATCCCGACGGTCCTCGAAGTCGTCGTGGGCGGACGCCGGCTGAGGCTCCCGGTCGATCTCAGGGAACGGAAGGAGACCATACAGATTCCGCTGCCGTCGAAGCCTCGGTATGTGGCCCTCGATCCCGAGCACGACGTGCTGAAGCTCATGGAGTTCCCCCGCTCCCAGGACGAGCTGCTCTACGGCCTTTCCCGCTCGCCGTTCGCGCTCGAGCGGATCCGGTGCGCGCGCGAGCTGGGCTCGAGGGTCGATCGCGAGGCGACCGCGGCGCTCCTGCGATCCGCGCGCCGCGATCGGTTCTGGGGCGTCCGGGTCGCGGCGCTCGCGACCCTCGGCGAGATCGGTGCCCGCGACGCGGGGTTTGCCGATCGAGTCGCCGGGCTCGCCAAGGGTCAGAAGCCCCGCGTCCGCAGAGCGGCGGCCTGGGCGCTCGGCTGGATGGGCGGCGAGTCGGCCCTCAAGCACTTGAAGCGGATTGCGGCAACGGACGCGAATCCCTACACGACGGGGATGGCGCTCCTTGGAATCGCGCGCTCCAAGAAGGACGGCGCCTTCGACGTGCTCCGTACCGAAGCGACGCGCGAGAGTCATCGCGACGTGATCCGGCAGCTCGTGTTCGAGGGGATGGCCGGGCTCAAGGACCCGCGGGCCGTTCCGGTCCTATTGGAGCATACGCAGCTCGGCTACAAGAACGAGGCCCGCGAGGCCGCGACGTAGGCCTTCGGCAAGCTGGGGATCCTGGATGAACGCGTCGAGACGCGCCTGACGGAACTCCTGGGCGACCGGTGGTTCCGTGTGCGCATGGCGGCGGCTCGCTCGCTCGCGAAGCTCAAGGCGGGTCGCGCCGAATCCGCGATCCGCGAAGCGCTCCACGTCGAGCCCATGGACACAGTCCAGAGCGCGTTCGAGGCGGCTCTCGACGAGCTTCGTTCCCCGCGATAGGCTGGACGTCGGCCCGAGGGCTTGGGTAGCGCCCGCCCGCGGCCGAGCCTACAATCCCCGTATGGAGCCCGTTCGCGGGCGCGCGCTCATCCTCTGGGATCCGAAACGCCCCGGGAAGAAGCTCGACGCCATCGACACCGA
>JACQPZ010000204.1 GCA_016207265.1 Candidatus Latescibacterota bacterium
AGGAGCGCCGCGGGATGATAGGTCGGGATGAGCGGAATCCCCTCGTACTCGAACATGCGGCCGCGAAGCGCCGCCATGGACGCCTTGGTCCGGAGCAGCGTTTGCGCGGCCGAAAGACCCAGCGCGCAGATGAGCGCCGGCCGGATCAGCTCGAGCTGCCGGGCGAGGTAGGGCGTGCAGCGCTCCACCTCCTCCGGCAGCGGAGTGCGGTTATCGGGCGGGCGGCATTTGAGCACGTTGCAGATGTAGACCTCGTCCCGCCTGAGCTGGATCGCTGCGATCATCTTGTCGAGAAGCTGCCCCGCCCGGCCCACGAAGGGAAGCCCTTTCAGGTCCTCGTCCCGGCCCGGCGCCTCGCCGACGAACACGAGCCTCGCGCTCGCCGTGCCGTCCGCGAACACGGTCTGGGTGCGGGTCTCGCAGAGGCCGCATTTCCGGCACTCCGCGACCATGCGCTCGAGCGCGCCGAGATCCGAGGGGAGGTCGGCGCGCGCGGCGGCGGGTGACGACGGCGCGGGCGCCACCAGCGACTCGAAGCCCGGGAGCGCGAGGGGCTCTGCTGCGGTCATGGGCCTCCGGGGCGAACCGGAGGGCGCCTCCGCAGGGCGCGCGCCGGGCGGTGTGGAAGAGTCAGGTGCGGACCGCGCCCGAGGATCAGCGCCCGGAGGTTGCGCCCCGGGGTCCGCCACCGCCGTGGAGCCCGTCGTGTCCAGCACGATCCTCGTGCGCCCCCGCGCGGCCTCCCGCTCGAGCAGCGTGCGCGCCTCGCGCGTCAGGGTCAGAAGCTCCGCGCGCGGATCCGTCACCGCGCCGCCTTCCCCGCGAGCGCACGCGCGACCCGCTCCAAGATGGCCCGGGCCACGTCGCGCTTCGAGCGGAGCCCGAGGCGCTCGAGCGCGCCGGACCGGTCGATCAGCGTGACGTCGTTTTGATCCGAGCCGAACCCCGCGCCGGGCTTGAGCGGATTATTGATCGCGATCAGATCGAGACCCTTCCGCTCGAGCTTCTCCCGGCCCGCGCGCTCCTCGTCGCCGGTCTCGAGCGCGAACCCCACGAGGTGCTTCTTGGGGAATTCGCTTCGCACCGCGCGGAGAATGTCCTGGGTCGCCTTGAGCTCGAGGGTCACGCCCGATTCGGCGCGCTTGATCTTCGAGCCGCTGGGGGGGCCCGGCGTGAAATCGCTCACCGCCGCGGCCATGATGAGGGCGTCCGCGTCGCGCATCGCCTCGCGCACCGCGCCCGCCATGGCGGAAACGGTGAGCGCTTCGGTGCGGGCAATGCCCACGGGAGCCGGGGCGCTCGTCCGCGCCGTGATCAGCGTGACCCGCGCCCCCATGCGTCTCGCCTCCTCCGCCAGCGCGAAGCCCATCTTGCCGCTGCTCCGGTTCGTGATCACGCGCACGGGGTCGATGGGCTCTTCGGTCCCGCCCGCCGTGACGACGATCGTGCGGCCGCGAAGCGCCTGATCGCTGATCGCGATCCCCTGGGGCCGGGGGGGTGCAGCCTCCGCCCTCCGGCTCATCCCCCCTGCCTCAAGAGCGTCGCGCGTCGCCTCGACGATCGCCTCGAGAGGCGCCATGCGCCCCATACCCCACTCCCCATCGGCAAGCTCTCCCTCCTCGGGGCCCACGAACCGAACGCCCCGGTCGCGCAGGATCCGCGCGTTCTCCTGGACCGCGGGGTGTTCCCACATCGCGACGTTCATCGCCGGAGCGAGGAGGATCGGGGCGCGCGTGGCGAGAAGCGCGGTGGAGAGGAGGTCGTCGGCCAAGCCGCGCGCCAGCTTGGCGAGGAGATTCGCGGTGGCCGGAGCGACGAGGACCAGGTCCGCCTCGCGGGCCATACCGATGTGGGCCATCCCCAGGGTGGAGGGCGGCGAGCCCTCGAACCAGGGACCTTCGCCCAAAGCCTGGGCCTCGAACAGGCCGGTGAGCACGGGGCCGTGGGTGACGGACTTGAGCGCGTCGCGGGTGACGAATCGCCGCGCGTTGCGGGTCATCACGACGGAGACGTGGGCCCCTTCCTTGGCCAGAAGCCGGATCAGCTCCGGGGTCTTGTAGGCTGCGACGCCCCCGGTCACGCCGAGGAGAACGCGAGATTGGTCGAGACCGGATCGCGCCTCCGTCACGGCACCGCTACTCCTCCGCGCTCTCTTCGAGTTCCGGCTTCGCCTCGTCGGGATCCGTCTTGTACCGGTAGAGCACGTTTCCCTTGAGCGCCTCTTCGAGCGCGACGTTCGTCACCTTGCCGCCCAGGTCGAGGCCGGTCTGGCGGCTCAGCTCGTTCAGCCTCCGGGCCTCTTTCGCGGCGACGATGATCAGCTCGTACTTGTTCGGAATGTTGCTCGATCGGAGCACGTCCTTCTCGCTTTCCAACACTGGAGCCTCCCGATGGTCCCTGGTTTGCCCGCCGCGTCCCTCAGCCCAACGCCGACTTCAGGCGCCGGGACGCACGGCACGTTTCCGCCGCGATGATGGACGCGACCTGACGATACGCCGTCTTGAGGTCGTCGTTCACGACCGCGTAGTCATACTCCCCCACGAGCGCAATCTCGCGCAGGGCGTTCTCGAGCCGCAATCGGATCCGCTCTTCCGAGTCGGTCCCGCGGCCCCGGAGCCGCTCCTCCAGACTCGCGAGCGAGGGCGGCAGCACGAAGATGAACACGCCATCCGGATACACCTTCCGAACGGCACGCCCTCCCTGGACGTCGATGTCGAGGAGGACGTTCTTCCGGGCCTTGAGCCAGCGCTCCGTCTCGCTGCGCAGCGTCCCGTACAGCTCGCCGTGCACCTCGGCCCACTCGACGAACTCTCCGGCCTCAACCCGGCGCCGGAACTCCTCGCGGCTGAGATAGAAGTAATCGACCCCTTCTTTCTCGTGCGCCCGCCGCGCCCGCGTCGTCGCGGAGACCGAATACTTGAGGTCCAGGTCCGCGCCGAGAAGCTCCTGCACGAAGGAGCTTTTCCCGACGCCCGACGGGCCCGAGACGACCACCACGAAATGCCGATAGCCCGCGGGCGGCGCGGCCGCCGTCTCACTCGATGTTCTGGACCTGCTCCCGGATCCGCTCAAGCTCCTCCTTCACGTCCACCACCTGCTCCACGATCGGCACGTCGGAGGATTTGGAGCCGATCGTGTTGATCTCGCGATTCATCTCTTGCAGCAGAAAATTGAGCTTCCGCCCGGGCGTACTCTCCTCCTCCAGGAGCCTTCGAAAATGGCCGCAGTGCGCTTCGAGACGGACGCACTCCTCGGTGCAATCGAGCCGGTCGGAGAGGATCGCGACTTCCTGCGCGATCCGCTCCTCGGGAAGCTCCCCGGCATTGAGG
>JACQPZ010000200.1 GCA_016207265.1 Candidatus Latescibacterota bacterium
CCCTGCTCGTGCGCGGTCCCCGTGACCACGAACCGCGCCCCGGCCGCCGCGAGGGCCGCCGCCTCGGCGGGCCGGCGCACGCCGCCGCCGACCGCGACGGGGATCCGCGACGCGCGGGAAACCGCGCGAACCAGGGAAGCCGGAACCGTCGTGGCAGAGCCGCTCCCGCCTTCGAGGTAGACGAGCGACATCCCCAGGCACGCCGCCGCCTGCGCGTGCCACACGGTCTCGTCGGGCGGATCGCTCGGAAGCGGCGTCGTGCCAGTGACGCGCGCGACCGCCGATCGGCCCACGGCCCCGACCAGAAGGTAGGCCGTCGCGATCGGCTCGATCCCCCACGCGAGCACGCGCGGGGCCGCCCGAAGCTGCTCCTCGATCAGAAAGCGGGGATCCCGCCCCGAGAGAAGCGAGAGGAAGAGGACCGCGTCCGCCTCCTCGTGGAGCTGATCGGAGCCGCCGGGAAAGAGAATCAGCGGGAGCCCGGACCCGCGGCGGATGGCGCGGAGCACCGGCGTCGGATCGCGCTCGAACGGCGTGCTGCTTCCAAAGAGAATCGCGTCCGCCGACGCGCGCTCGCATTCGCGGGCGAGGGCGAAGGCGCGCTCCGGGGTGGATCGGTCCGGATCGATGAGCACGAGGTGCGCCGCGCCTTGGCGCCGTGCGGAATCGCTGAGGTCCGCCCACACGCGACCCGCCGCCCTCATCCGGCCCGCTTCCCGGCGTCGAGCGTCTTGTCCACCGCCTTCAGCCGGGCGCGGGCGTACGCGCGGCCCCGCTCCAGCACATCCCGGATACGCGATGCGTCGCGCGCGCCGGCCACCGCCAACTCAGGCCTCCCGCCTCCTTTGCCCTGGACGATCGAAACGGCGTCGCCCGCCCAGGCGGGAGCCGTGAAGTCCGGGCCCATGGCGGACACGAGGGCGGCTCCGGCCGTCGCGACCACCGAGAGCTTCCCGTCGATCTCGGCCGCCAGCATGGCGGCGCCCCGAGGAAGCCTCCCGCGGATCACGTCGGCCGCATCCCGCAGCTCCTGGACCTCCTTCGCATTCACCTGCGCGACGATGAGCGGCGGATCCCCGGAGCGGGCGGCCTCCTCGATCAATCGCTCGACCTCGGCCTTGAGTCCCTCGCGGCTCTGTTTCGCCAGCGATTCGTTCGCCTCGCGAAGCTCCCGCTGGATGTCCGCGACGCGCCCCACGAGCCGATCCGGCGTGGCGCCCAGGCGGGCCGAAAGCTCGCGCAGGAGCGCGCGGTCCTCCTCGGCGCGCCGGTAGGCCGGCGCGCCGGTCAGAGCCTCGATCCGCCGGGTGCCCGAGGCGATCGCCGCCTCGGACTCGATCCGAAAGTAGCCGATCTCGCCCGTGCGCCGCACATGGCATCCGCCACAGAGCTCGCGGCTGAACCCGGGGACGACGACCTGCCGGACCCGCTCTCCGTACTTTTCCCCGAAGAGCGCCATGGCTCCCTTCTCCTGCGCCTCCTCGAGCGAGGTCGTTTCGGTCTCGACCGGGAGATCTTCGAGAACCTTCCCGTTCACGAGCGCTTCGATCGCGCGGAGGTCCTCCGGCGCCATCGCCCTCGCGTGCGTGAAGTCGAACCGCAACCGATCGGGAGCGACGAGCGAGCCCGCCTGCTTGAGCTGCGCGCCGAATCGATGCCTCAGGGCCGCGTGCAAGAGGTGCGTCGCGGTGTGGTTCCGCTGCGTGGCGGCCCGCTTCAGCGCGTCCACGGTGGCGCGGTAGGGGCCGGCATGGAGCGTCGCGGGCGACCCCTCGACCCACTCGGCCCGGTGGATCACGCGGTCGGAGTCTTTGTAGACGTCCACGACGCGGAGCACGACCCGCGGAGACCCGGGAGCGGATTCGAGCACCCCCGTGTCCGCGACCTGGCCGCCCGCCTCGGCGTAGAAGGGCGTCACATCCAGCACGAACTCGATCGCGGGCGGCCCCTCCGCTCCGGGGACTTCTCTTGAGTCGCGGATCCGCACGCCGTCCACGTCCCACCGGTCGTACCCCACGAACTTGGAATGCGCCCCCTTCGTGAGCCCGAGCCACTCTCCGGCTGCGCCCTGCCGCGCGGCGAAGCGCGCCGCCTTGCGCGCCCGCTCCCGCTGCTCCTCCATGGCCGCCTCGTACGCGGGAAGATCCACGTCGAGCCCCCGCTCCGCCGCCATCTCGGCCGTGAGGTCGATCGGAAATCCGAACGTGTCGTAGAGCTGGAACGCGATCTGTCCCGGGAAGACTCGCTGCCGCTTCTTCTCGAGATCCGCCGCCGTCTCCTCGAATCGCGCGACGCCCTGCTCCAGGGTTTGCGCGAACCGCTCCTCCTCCTCGAGGATCGCCTGGGCGACCGCGGATTCTTCCCGCTTGAGATATGCGTACTCCTCGTAGCCCGCCATCCGGGACACCACGGTCGGCACGAGGCGCGAGAGAAACGCGCCCTCGATTCCCAGGTCCCGCCCGAAGCGCGCAGCGCGGCGGAGAAGCCGCCGCACGACGTATCCGCGGCCCTCGTTCGAAGGGCGCACGCCCTCGGCGTACGCGAACACGAGCGCGCGGGCGTGGTCCGTGATCACGCGCGCGGCACGACGCCCCCGATCCGTGGCCGCCGCCTTCGCCGAGCCGAGCCTTCGGGCGGCGTCCCCGATCGGGAGGAGGAGGTCGTTCTCGAAGACCGAGGCCGACCCTTGCAGGATCATCGCGAGACGCTCGAGCCCCATCCCGGTGTCGATGCCGCGGTTCGCGAGCGGCGTCCGCTCGCCCGTGGGCGCCTGGTCGAACTGCGGGAACACGAGATTCCAGAATTCGAGATATCGCTCGCACTCGCAGCCCGGCGCGCAATCGGGGCGGCCGCAGCCGACGCCCTTGCCCTGATCCCAATAGATCTCGGAGCAGGGCCCGCAGGCGCCGGATCCCCCCGCCGGACCCCAGAAGTTGTCCTTCTCGTCGAGCCGGGTGACCCGCTTCGCGCCCAGGCCGATATGCTTCGCCCAGAGATCGAACGCTTCCTGGTCGTCCCGATAGACCGAGGGGTAGAGGCGCTCTGCCTGCATCCCCAGGACGTCGGTCGTGAACTCCCACGCCCACTCGATCGCCTCCTTCTTGAAGTAGTCCCCGAAGGAGAAATTCCCCAGCATCTCGAATAAGGTCATGTGGCGCACGGTGACGCCGACCAATTCGACGTCGGTCAGACGGAGGCATCGCTGGACGGTCACGGCGCGGCGGTGCGGAGGCGGAAGGGGCGAGGAGAAGATGGGCTTGAACGGGACCATCCCCGCCGACGTGAAGAGGAGCGTGGGGTCCCCGAGCGGAACCAGCGGTGCCTGGGGAAGGTGCGGGTGGCCTCGATCGTTGAAGAAATCGATAAAGAGGCGGCGCAGCCCGTCGCTTTCCCTCTGCATCAGCTCATCCCCTCGGCTTCCTCTCCCAGGAGATCGCGTATCGTGTCCCAACCGAAGCCGCGCCTCGCGAGCGCCTGTTCGAGGCGCCGGCGGATCACGTCGGGCTTCCGCCCCGCGTATCGCGGTCGGACCTGAGCCAGGGCGGCCGCGGCCCGCTCCCCCTCGGCCGCGAGGGAACGGTCCACGAGATCGGGATCCTCGTGAAGGAGCGCGTCCAGCTTTTGAACGAGCGCGTCCGGCACGCCCCGCCGTCTCAACTTCAGCTCGAGAAGCCGCCTGCCTTGGGGCGAACGCATGAGCTCGGTGCGCAGGAACGAACGGACGAACGCGCGGTCGTCCAGGAGCTTGACACGCCTCAGGCGCTCGACCGCCCGCGCCACGGCGTCCGCGTGGAATCCGCGCTCCAGAAGACGGCCTTCCACCTCCCGCGCGGTTCGCGGTCCGCGGGCGAGAATCCGGAGCGCCGCTTCCTTCGCGGCGTCCTCGGATCCCGCCCGCTCGGGACTCAGCGTCATCGGCCTAGATGCGGACCCGGCGCTCTCCCCTTCCGTCCGCGGCCGCGGCGGGCTCCGCGGCCGGAGCCGCCCGCGTGAGCCCGAGGGCTTCGCGGAGCTTGGCCAGGAGCTCGGCCGTCGCGTCCTGGTGCTCCTTCAGCCAGAGCCGCGCGTTCTCGCGTCCCTGGCCGATCCGCTCCTCGCCGTACGAGAACCACGTGCCGCTCTTCTGCACCAGATTCCGCTCGATCGCGAGGTCCAGAAGCTCTCCTTCGCGGGAGATGCCCTCGTTGTACAGGATGTCGAACTCCGCCTCCTTGAAGGGGGCGGCGACCTTGTTCTTCACGACCTTGACCTTGACGTGGCTCCCGATCACGTTGTCTCCGTCCTTGATCGCGCCGATGCGGCGGATGTCCATGCGCACCGAGGCGTAGAACTTGAGCGCGCGGCCTCCCGTCGTCGTCTCGGGATTGCCGAACATGACGCCGATCTGCATCCGGATCTGATTGATAAAGATCACGGTCGTGCGGGACTTGGAGATCGTGCCGGTCAGCTTTCGGAGCGCCTGAGACATGAGCCGCGCCTGGAGCCCCATGTGGGCGTCGCCCATCTCGCCCTCGATCTCGGCCTTGGGGACCAGCGCCGCCACCGAGTCGATCACGATCACGTCGACCGCCCCGCTCCGCACGAGGTGCTCCGCGATCTCGAGGGCCTCCTCGCCCGTGTCGGGCTGGGCCACGTGCAGGTTCTCGATATCCACGCCGAGCTTCTTCGCGTACGCGGCGTCCAGCGCGTGCTCCGCGTCGATGAAGACCGCGTTTCCGCCCGCCTTCTGCGCGTGCGCGATGATGCTCAGCGTGAGGGTCGTCTTCCCCGAGGATTCGGGCCCGTAGACCTCGATCACGCGGCCGCGCGGCACGCCTCCGATTCCCAGGGCGGCGTCCAGCGCGATCGAGCCCGTGGGAATCGAGTCCACCTGGACCCGCGCCGACTCCTCGCCCAGCTTCATGATGGCGCCCTTCCCGAACTGCCGCTCGATCTGCTGGACCGCGAGCTCGAGCGCCTTGGAGCGTTCCTTCGACATCTCCCTCACTACCGGATTCACACCCATGTTCGAATCTCCCCCTGCGCGTCTTGAGGCGAGCCCAACCGGTCGCCGGTTCGGGTCGGGGCGAAGTTTTGGAATTCGAGACTTCGTTCGGGCGGGCGCCGCGGCGGGGTCCGGAGGCGATCAGGACCCCGGCTGCCGGAGGCGAACCTCCACCAGCGCAGTATAGCGGGCTCCGGCCGGATGTAGATCACTTTTCATGAGCGCGACCCGGTCGAGCCAGGCCCCGGCCGGCGCCGGCGGCGGGACGTACGCCCGCAGGGCGTCCAGCCCGCGCGCGGCCTCGCGGATCCGCCCGAGCGTGATGTGGGCGCGGAAGGGCTTGTCGGGCGGACCGAACCCGTCCCTCTGGAGGCACCCGTTCACCGCCTTCGCGAGCGCGACCGCTTCCGGCGCGCCCTCGGCGAGCGCCGCCCAAAGGACGCGCGGGCGGTTCATCGTCGGAAACGCCCCCAGCCCGCCCAGCTTCCCGGGGATCGCGGGGGATTCCTCGGCGCCGCGGCGGACCGACGCTCCCGCGCGGGCGGCCCCGGACTCTCCGAGGTCCCCCAGGAACCGAAGCGTCACGTGCAGGTTCTCGGGCTTCACCCACGAGATTCCCGACGTCGCCCCGGCGAGGTCCCGCTCCACGCCGCCCAGGTACTCGGCCCACGCGCCCGGAATGAGAAGCGCGACGAAGGATCGGATCACGGCGGGGGGGCTCCGATCGAGCGCCGGAGGAGATCGAGCGCGCAGGAGCATCCCCGGGCGACGATCTCGGCGCGGGAGCCGCCGAAGAGGAACCGCTCGCTGGTTTCGGAATCCGCGCCCGAGTAGCCGATGTAGACGAGCCCGACCGGCTTCTCCTCGCTCCCCCCTTCGGGTCCGGCGATCCCCGTCGTCGAGACGGCGCAGCTCGCCCGGAGCCGCTCGCGGGCGCCGCGCGCCATCGCGCGGGCCGCTTCCGCGCTCACCGCGCCCTTCACCCGCAAGACCGCCTCGGAGACGCCGAGGAGCGCCGCTTTCGCGTCGTTCGAGTACGCCACGACCCCGCCGCGATAGTACCGGGAGCTTCCCGGGGTCGCGATGACGGCGGCGCCCAGGGCGCCACCCGTGAACGACTCCGCCGTCGCGATCGTGAGCCCCCTCTCGAGGAGGGCTTCCCCCACGACCTCGGAGAGCGTCCGATGGCCGCGGGCGTAGGCGTGGGCGCCCGCGCGCTCGAGTAGCTTCCGCTCCGCGCGGTCGAGCCGCTCCGCGAGCAACCTCGGGTCCCGGGAGGATCCGGCCAGGTGGAGATCCACGCCCGTCGTGGAGGCGATGTACCCGAGCGAAAGCTCCGGCTCCTCCATGGCGAATCCCTGGAGCCGCTCCGAGAGCGCCGACTCCGAGATTCCGATCGTCCGGACGACGCGCAGCGCCGACTGAAGCCCCGGATTCAGGCTCCTCAGCCGGGGCAGCACGTAATCGCGGAGCATCTGTTCCGCCTCGGAAGGCACCCCGGGGAGGGCGAAGATCTCGGTCCTCAGGTGGGAGAAATGGAGCCCGGGGGCGATGCCGCGACGGTTCTGGATCACCGTGGAGCCCCGAGGAATCAGCGCCTGGGTCTCGTTGATCGGAGGCATCTCGATTCCCCGCGCACGAAAGCGCGTCCGGATCGCCTCCAGGACGGCTTGATCCAGGATGAGTCGGCGGCGGAACACCGTGGCGATGACCTTTCGGGTGATGTCGTCCGGCGTCGGCCCCAGCCCGCCCGTCGAGATCACGATCTCGGAGCGGTGCGCGGCGGTTCGAAACGCCTCGCCCATGTGCTCCGCGTCGTCGCCGACCGTGGAATGGAACGCGGGCTCAAGGCCGATCTCCCCGAGCATGCCGGCGATCATGTCGAGATTCGTGTTCCGGACGAGCCCGTGAAGAAGCTCGCTCCCGATCGTGATGACCTCGGCGATCATCCCGGCAGAAGCCGCGCCGTGAGCTGCAGCACGGCGTTCGTGTACGCGCCGGCCAGGAGGTCGTCCACGACGA
>JACQPZ010000198.1 GCA_016207265.1 Candidatus Latescibacterota bacterium
GCGGCCAGATCGCGAAGGAGGGCTGCGTCGCTGAGATGGGCCAACGTGTACTTGTGCATGGGAAGACCTGTTCACGGGGCGGTGTCTCGAGGGGCCCGGCCCGCGCGGCCGGATTCGATGGGGGTGCTTCCTTTGTACCACGAGCGATCCCTGAACCCACACGGGCCCGCAGGGTGCGCCGGAGGAAGCTAGGGGATTCTCACCACTCCACGTTCACGATCGGGCCCACCGGGCTCTCCCAGGCGGGCTTAAGCCCTGCTCCGCGCGCGAACGCCGTGCGGTGGCGCTGTGATCCCTCCAACTCGTCAACAAGATTCTTCAAGAAAATTCGCAAAACGCGCGAACTCGCGTTCACGCGGCCTCCATTCGGCTCGGCCGCACCCCAGCGGAGGAAGGCCCCGTGCGGCGCTACGCTCGCCTCCATCCGAGAAAGCCCCATGCCCCGGTGACGATCAGCATCGCTCCCGCCGCCGACACGGCCCATTCCGCGGAGATCCAATGGCGACCCAAGGCGAGACCGACGAAACCCGCCGTCCCCAGCACTGCGACACGGGTCATGAAATCCCGCAGCGCGAACACCCGCCCCCTCGCCTCGCGGCCGACCGACGCCTGAACGACCGATTCGGTCGTCACGAGGAGAAACGCCGTGAACCAACCCGCGGCAAAGGAGGCGAGCGCGGCCACGAGCGGGTCCGAAACGAGCGCGAAGAGCGCGATCATGGCCCCGCTTCCCGCCAGCCCACCCGAAACGAGCGCCCGTTTGGACCACCGGGATCCGCGTGAAGCGAGAAGAAGCGTACCCGCCGCCATTCCGAATCCGAACACGGCCAGGAGTCCGCCCAAGCCGGAAACGAACCCTCTCGTCCGCTGCACGATGAGAACCGTCCCGGCCACGTGGAGCGCGCCCCCCGCGGCCCAGAGGGAGGCGAGGGCGAGGAGCGAACCCAAAACCGCGCGGTCGGCAACGGAGATCCGCGCGCCCTCCACCACGTCCCTCCTCAGCGCACGGTACACGGATCCCCGGTCCTCCGGAGCCGGCTTCCGCGCATGCGGGACCGGGCGCGTCGCGGCGAGGAACGCGACCGATAGGAAGTAGGTCGCCCCGTCGATCGCGAAGGCCCACCGCCAGCCGACCCGCTCCACGAGGAGGCCGCCCAGGAAGGATCCCGCGATCGTCGCGGCCACGCCGGCGAGGGTAGCGAGGGAATTCGCGCGCACGAGATCCTCGCTCGGGACGAGGTCCGGCACGATGGCGGAGCGGGCGGGGAGGAAGAACACGTTCACCGCGAAGAGCAGGAAGACGGCGGCGAAGGCCGCCGGAAGCCCTCCCCAGACCGCGGCGGGGATCAGGAGCAATACGACGCACCCGCGGATCAAATCGGACGTGATGAGGACGCGACGGACGTTCCAGGAATCGATCAGGGCGCCCGCCATGGGACCGAAGAGAATCGCGGGGAGGAAGCTCACCGCCGGGATCAGGGCCAACTCGGGCGCGGGATTCCGCGGATCGTGCGCGCGTTCCACGATGAGGGCGAGGAGCGCCAGGTAGTGAAGGCGGTCGCCGAGAATGGAAACGAACTGGCCGAGCCAGAGCGCCCGAAAGCTCTTGTTCCGGAAAAGCCGCGCGCCCGCTGCGTCCATCGCAGGCCTGAGGCCGCGTCAGGCCTGGGCCGGCTCGAGCAGGGCCGGTCGCTCGGGGACCTCCGCCATCCGCCGCGTCCTGTGCCCGGCCCCGACGAGCGAATGGTAGATCTCCTCGAGCCGCTCGACGATTACGGGCCACGCGTAGCGCCGCGCCGTCTCGATGCCGCGATCGCCCATGTCCCGCCTCATCCGCGGATCGAGGAGCAGGGTCCCGAGCGCGCCCGCGAGCGCCGCCGGGTCGCGCGGAGGGACCGCGAGCCCTTGCGCGCCGGGAGCGAGCACCGTCCGGTATCCGGGGAGGTCGGTCGCGACCACGGGGACTCCGGAGGCCATCGCTTCGAGGAGCACGATGCCGAAGCTCTCCCCGCCCCGGGCGGGCGAGCAGAAGATATCGGCAGAGGCGTAATAGCGAGGTAGGCGATCGTTGCCCACGCGACCCTCGAAATGGACCCGGCCCGAGAGGGGCCCTCGGGCCATCCGCTCCACGCGACGCCTCATCCAGCCGTCGCCGACCACGATGAGCCGGAAGGGAAGTCCCCGCTTCGCGAGCCGCGCACACGCCGTCATCAGCTCCGGGAGCCCTTTCCGCGGGTCGTGCCTTCCGACGAAGAGGAGGTTGGGAATCCCTTCGTCGAATCCCTCGAGTCTCGCGAGGCCGGGGCGGAACCGCTCCAGGTTTACGCCGTTCGGAACGATCTCGATCGGGCCGGGGAAGTGTCGCGCGACGCACGCGTGCGCGGTCTCGGAAACGGCGAGCGCGCGGTCGATCCGCCGGAAATAGGGAAGCAGCGCCCGGCCGAAGAGCCGGAACGGGAGATCCGAGAACATCGTGGCATGGAAGGTCCCGACGATCGGCTGCCGCGCCACCCGGAGCGCGACCAAGGGAAGCGTCGGGGAGAGGGGACAGTGGACATGCACGAGATCGTAATTCCGTTCGCTCAGCACGGCGGCGAGCTTTCGCTTGAGCCCGAACCCGACGCTCACGTTGCTCTCGGCGCCGTTGAAGGGGACCACGACGTTCCGACCGATGCGGACCACCTCGACGGCGCCGGGGCCCCCGCGGGCCGCTTCGTCCCCGTCCGCTTCGGGAGCGTATCGGAGGCCGGCCGGAGCGCCTCGCGCGGATCCGATTCGGGCGAAGCGGGACGTGATCACGGTCACCTCATGGCCGCGATCCCGAAGCGCGAGCGCGGTCGCGTCCACGTGCTCGGTCACGCCCCCGAGGGCCGGGTGGTACGC
>JACQPZ010000194.1 GCA_016207265.1 Candidatus Latescibacterota bacterium
CGTTCACGGCCCAGAAGCTCCACCAGTATCCTCCCGATTTCGGACTCGGGTGTCTCGTGCGGAGCCGCGTCGATCTGGTCGTCGAGGAGCTGGGGCTCAGGCTCCTCCGCGCGATCGGGTTCACCGGGATCGCGGAGGTCGAGTTCAAGCGCGACGCGCGGGACGGCGTGTACCGGCTGATCGAATTGAACCCGCGCCCGTGGGATCAGCACGCGCTCGGGGCCGCGTGCGGCGTGGACGTGGCGTACCTCGCGTACCGGGACCACTGCGAACCGCCCGCTCCACGCGCCGCCTCGGACGGGCACGAGCGCTACTGGGTGGGGGAGGCCGGCCTCTGGGGCGCGACGAAGGAAGCGATCCGCACCGCGGATCTCGGCTTTCTGGCGAGGCTGCCCGGCCTCCTGGTCCGGCCGCGGGTCTGCGCGCTCTGGAGTCTCGACGATCCGCGTCCCGCGTGGCGGGCTCTGACCGCGCGCCACGATCCACCCGGCCGCTAGGGAGGATTGCGTGACCGAAACCGCTGGGGATGGCGCCGTGACCGAAGACGTCCGCTCGCTCGTCATCCGATCCTCCGCGGTCAATTTCGTCGCGAGCTTCCTTCTCAAGGGACTCGTCCTCGTCCAGACCGTCGCCTACGCGCGGATCTTCAGCCCGACCGAGCTGGGGCAGGTCTCCACGGTGATCCTCGTGGTCTCGTTCGCGACGCTCTTTTCCCGAATGGGCTTCGACGAATCGATCGTCCGCGAGAACCGGGATCCCGAGACGGTCATGAACACGGCGCTCACGATCTCCCTGGTCATGGGGCTCTCGCTCTTCGCCCTCCTGAATCTCGGGGCGCCGTTCGTGGCCCGGGTCTTTCACCGCGCCGAGCTGGAAGCCTATACGCGCCTTCTCTCGTTCTTCGTGTTCGCCACGCCGCTCGGCCTGCCGAACGCGCTGTGGGTCCGGCGCTTCCGCTTCGATCGGGAGAAGGCGGCCTCGTATTCCGATCTTCTGGTCGCGACCGGGGTGACGCTCGGGCTTCACTTCGGGACGAGCCTCGGCATCTGGAGCCTCTTCGTCGGGAGGCTCGCGGGATTCGCCGCGAACTACGCGACCGTCTGGCTGCTCGCGGCCTATCGGCCCCGATTCGCCTTCGATCGTTCCCAGGCCAAGGCCCTGTACCGGTTCGGATGGCCCGTCGTCGTGATCGGGCTCGCGAACTACCTCATGCTCCAGGGGGACGATGTCCTGGTCCGCTACTTCTGGGGGGACGCAAGCCTCGCGTACTATCTCCTCGCCTATTCCTTCCCGTACTACCTTCGCGAGGCGACCGACGTCCTGCTCGGCGCCCTCCTGCCGTCGTTCTCGCGCCTGCGGGATTCGAAGGAGCGGCTGACCTCTGCGTTCGTGGAGAGCAACAAGTACATCACGCACGCGATCGCTCCGATCGGCTTCTTCCTCGCCGCCGCGGCGCGTCCGATCGTCCTCGTCGTCTTCGGCGAGAAGTGGGCTCCGGCCATCGAGCCGATGAGCCTCCTGGCGCTCGGATTCACGATCCAGGTCATGTGGGGCTACGGATGGGGCATGCTATGCTTGGCCTGGGGGAAGACCCGCTATCTCATGTACGTGAAGCTCTGGATCGTCTTCTACCTCGCGACCGTCGGAATCCTCCTCATCCGCGCGCACGGCCCCATGGGAGGCGCGACCTACTACGTGACGCAATCCATCCTCACCGTCGGCGTCGTGCGATTCTGGATCCTCAAGCGGGAGCTGGGGAGCCTCGCGTTCCTCAAGGACAGCTGGAAGCCGGTCGTCGCGGGCGTCCTGCCCGGAGCGCTCCTGTGGCTCGCCGGCCCGAGCATCACGACCGCCCCGGCTCTCCTGCTCGCGGGGCTCGGTTACCTCGCGGGATACGTCCTCCTGACCGTCGCGTTGGATCCGGGAATCGTTCGCGAATCGAAGCAGATCCTCGGCACCCTGGTCCGCCGCGCCTGAGGCGCCGCCCGAGCGATGCGCGACTACATCGTCTTCGCCCTGATCTTCGGGAGTCTGCCGTTTTGCTTCCTGAAGCCATGGATCGGAATGCTGGTGTTCGTCGGCATCGGGCTCCTGAACCCACACCGCCTCACCTGGGGACCGGCCTACGAATTCCCCTTCGCCCAGTACGTCGCGATCACCACGCTGGCGGGGCTTGTGTTCTCCCCGGATCGCGGAAGGCTCCCAAGGGAACGCGAGACCTGGCTCATCATCGCCCTCGGCGCGTTCTTCACGCTGACGACGCTGATCGCCCTCGTGCCGCAGAACGCATGGAGGAAGTGGGATCTGGTCATCAAGATCTACATCATGACCGTTGCGTCGCTGTTTCTCTTACAGGAGAAGATCCGACTCCGGTATCTCGTCCTCACGATGGCGCTCTCGATCGCGTTCTTCTCCGTGAAGGGCGGCTTCTTCTCGATCCTCACGGGAGGTCGGTACACCCTGTACGGACCGACGAGGACCTTCATCGACGACAACAACGCGCTCGCGCTCGCGGAGCTGATGATCCTTCCGCTTCTCTTCCATCTCGGGCGCTCGGAGAAGAACCGGCTCTTCGGCCGGTTCCTCTACCTCGCGGCCTTCCTCACGCTCGCGTCGATCATCTTCTCCTACTCCCGAGGCGCACTCGTGGGCCTCGCGGCGCTCGGCTTCGTGTTCGTGGCGTCGGGGAAGAAATGGACGTACGCCGCCGTCGGGGGGGTCATCCTCCTTGCAGCGGTCCCGCTCATACCGGACGCCTGGTTCCAGCGCATGAGCACGATCGGCACATATCGGCAGGACGCGTCCGCCATGGGGCGCATCAACGCCTGGCATTTCGCGATCAACGTGGCCCTCGACCGCCCGCTCACCGGCGGCGGATTCCGCGTGTTCAAC
>JACQPZ010000195.1 GCA_016207265.1 Candidatus Latescibacterota bacterium
CTGGCCCAGCTCGATCGGCAGGAAGTCGAAGAAGAGCGTCCGGTCCATCTCGGTCGCGAGGGAGATCATCTTGCCGCGGGTCTCTTGTGGAACGCGGGAGTAGATGTGCTGAAGGTTGGTTGTCTTGCCGCAGAGGCCGGGGCCGTAATAGACGATCTTGCAGTTGATCTCGCGCGAGGAGTAGTTGATCAGGGACACGTAGCTTCGGCTCTCCTAGTCCTTGAACAGGCTGTCGATCTCGCTCTCCGCTTCGGCGGCGAACTCGGCTCCCAAGGACGCCGAGCTAAGCTCCTCGTTCTTGTACTGGAGCTTGTCGAAGAGCTTGTTGAGGACCGACAGCAGCTCCTCACCCCCGCGCCGCGCTTTCAGGCGCACGAGGCCGAGCGAAGTCTTTTTGTCGAAGAGCACGACCAGGATCACCCGGTTCGCGATGAGGGAGAGATACAGGCTCTCGTTCGCCCCCTGGTGGACCAGGGTCGCGAAGTCGTTCTCCCCGACCATCTCGGCAAGCTGCTGGTTGGCGGCGAAATCGGCCGCGGCGAGCGATGCGAAGGAGGTGACGTCGAACCCCGGAGGCTCTCCGATCGAGCTGATGAGCTGACCCGTCTTGTCGATCAGCATGACGCTTCTCGAGCTCGACGACTGGATCAGCGTCTGGAGGATCGTGTTGATCGACCAGAAGTCTTCCTCGAAGAGCGCCCAATTCCCCTTGACCATGGTCCCTGGCTCCCTGGACACCTGGGCCTTGCGGCGTTACGCTCGCCGACCGTCGAGTCGCAGAAGGAGGGGTGTCCTGCCCTGGCCTTTCCGCTAGGCCGGCGTCGAGACCGTAATCCCCCACACCCCACACGGCGAAATGCACTCTCGATCCACCACGCTCGTTCAGGAATCGGGCGGAACGCTAACACTTATCTCCGGCCGGTCAAGGAGAAAGTGCCCGAATCGTGTGACTTATATCTCTTTGCGCCCGCTCATGGCGCGGGCGAGCGTGACCTGGTCCGAGAACTCGAGGTCGGATCCCATGGGGACCCCGCGCGCGATCCGCGTGACCCGCACCCCAGGAACACCCTGCAAGAGTCGTGCTATGTAGAGGGCCGTCGCCTCCCCCTGCGCGGTGGGGTTGGTCGCGACGATGACCTCGACCGCCCCCGAGGACTTCACGCGCGAGATAAGCTCGGCGAGCTTGAGCTGCTCGGGGCCGATTCCATCGATCGGGGAGAGGGCGCCTTTGAGGACGTGATAGACCCCGCGATACTCCCCGGTCCGCTCGATCGCGAGGACGTCCATGGGCTGCTCGACCACGCAGATGGTCGTCGCGTCCCGTCTCGTGTCGGCGCAGAGCGCACAGGGCTGCGTCTCGGTCACGTTTCCACATACATGACAATCCTGGACCCTGGCCTTGAGGTCCAGGATGGCCTGCGCAAGCCGCTTTGCGTCCGCTTCGCCCGATCGAAGGAGATGGAACGCGATCCTCTGCGCCGACTTCCTGCCCAGCCCGGGGAGGCGGGTCAGCTCCGCGATGACCGCCTCGAGGAGCGCGCTCGAGTATTGCATCGAGGCTAGAAGAGCCCCGGCGGAAGTCCCAGGCCGCCGGTCACGCGGCTCACGAGCCGTTCTCCTTGGGACCGGGGTCCTCGGGACCCAGGATCTCGCCGTCGAAGAGCTCGACGATCCGCTCCACGAGATTGGGGGACGGGTCCGAGGGGAAGCTCGAGGGCGAACTCGCCTGCGCGCCGGAAGCCGGACCCGGGCCACGCGTCCCGGGCGTCTCGTGAAGGGCGGCCGAGGCCGATTCGCACAGGAGCTTCGCGCCCCGGCCGTAGAAGTGCTCGAGCTCCTCGTTCAGGATCTCGCGGTTCTCCCTCATCTCGAGCATCGCGCGGTGGAAGGCGTGCTCGGGGGCCAGCGCGATCCGCACGTTGCTGCCGCTCAGCCCGAGGAACGCGCCCTCCTCGAGGCAGGTGCCGAGGAGGAGCTTTCGCTCCTTGACGCGGTCCACGGCCTGGCGCCACCGGATGACGGGATCGCCGGGATCCGCGGGGGCGACCGCGGGGGGCGATTCGACGAGCCTGAGCGTCGCGGGGCTCCCGGATGGATGCGCCGGGACAAGGGCGGCGCTCGGCGGCTCCGGCTCCGTGCGGGGGGCGGGAGCCGTACTGCGCGACGCGGGTCGCTTGGGCTCCGGTTCCATCGGCCGCGCCCTCTCGGGCGGCGAGACGCCGGTGGCCGCGGACCCGGAATCGCCGGATGTCGCGGCGCGCGGCGCTGGCGCTCCGCCGGCCGCTCCCCGGCGCATGCCCTGGCGCGTGCCCGCTTCCCCCCCCGCGCCGCCGAGCTTCGATTCCAGCTCGCCCAGGCGGCCGATCAGCTCCTCGATGCGCGCCGCGGTGGGAAGCGTGCACAGCTCGACGAGCGTGACCTCGAGCAGGATGCGCGGCGCTTCGGCGCGGCGAAGAACCCCGCGCGTCTCGAGGAGCAGCGCGAGCATGGCGTTGAGGTCGGTCGGGCGGGCGTCCTTCGCCTGCGCCGCGTAGCGCTCGCGGTCCGCGGGCGCCGCGTCCACGAGCTTCTCGAGCGATGGATCCACCGCGAGGAGCAGGAGCTGACGCAGATGGTGCGTCAGGCCGTCCGCGACCTCCTCCACGTCCATGCCCCGGTCGTGGAGCCGGTCCAGAATCTCGAGCGCGCGCTTGGGATCGCGTCTCAGGAGCGCTTCCCCGAGATCGAAGTAGGCGTCGAGCCCCGCGAGGCCCAGCGCCTGCGCGACCACGGCCGCGGTCACGCCATCGGGCGAGAGCGCGAGCGCCTGGTCGAGCCTCCCCTCCGCGTCGCGCACGCTCCCCTCCGATGCGCGCGCGATCAGAGCGGCCGCATCCTCGTCGAGCGAGACCCCTTCCTTCGCCGCAACGTCGAGGAGCCGCTTCACCAGCTCCTCGCTCCGGAGTCTACGGAACTCGAACACCTGGCATCGGGACGCGATCGTGTCCGGAACCTCGAGGGGCTCCGTCGTGCAGAAGACGAACCGCACGTGGGCCGGCGGCTCTTCCAGAGTTTTCAAGAGGGCGTTCCACGCGAAATCCGTGAGCTGGTGCGCCTCGTCGATGATGTAGATCTTGGATTTCCCGCCCGAGGCCGCGTACTTCACGTTCTCGCGCAGGTTCCGGATTTCCTCGATGCCGCGGTTCGATGCGCCGTCGATCTCAAGGACGTCGAGCGAGGTGCCGGCCACGATCTCGGCGCAGCTCCCGCAGCGGTTGCAGGGCTCCGCCTCTCCGGGCGCCCGCGTCTCGCAGTTCAGCGCCTTCGCGAGCAGCCGGGCCGTGGTCGTCTTTCCGCTGCCGCGCGGACCCGCGAAGAGGTACGCATGGGCGACGCGGTTCGAGGCCACCGCCCGCCCGAGCGTCGTGCGGATCGGATCCTGCCCGACCAGATCGGCGAACCGTTGGGGGCGGTACTTTCGAGCGAGTGCTAGGTGGGACACGGGGCGCTCCCTTCAGGGTGCGTGGCACACGCGTCGCGGGCATAAGCCCCCCCGCTGCCGGCTCGGGCCCGTTGGATCCGCGGCACACCGAGGCGATCGCTGACCGCTGCTACCTTCCGGTCCTGGCGGGGTTCGCGACTCTCGATTGCGCGGCAACCGGCCGTCAACGCCGGACCACGAGGAGGCGAGTGCTCGACCTCCGGGGCGTCACGCCGGGTTGTCTTTCTCCACCACGCCGGCCGCCCTCGGAGATGATCCCAAAACTTGGTGGAGATGACCGGGATCGAACCGGTGACCTCCTCGTTGCGAACGAGGCGCTCTCCCAAC
>JACQPZ010000197.1 GCA_016207265.1 Candidatus Latescibacterota bacterium
ACCATCTTGAAGGTCTCCCACGCCGGCACGCGCGGATCGTTCACGCCGGTCAGGGCGAGCAGCGACGGGTACCGCGCGCCGTCCTTGACGTGATGGTACGGCGAATAGGAGACCATTCCCCGGAACTGGCTGGAGTCCTTCACGGTGCCGAACTCCGTCGTGTTGAACTCGCCGTTGGGCGCAAGCTCGGTTCTCAGCACGTCCCCGTAGCCCACGTGCGCGACCGCCGCGTGCATGTACTCGGGATAATGGACGAGCGTTCCGTAGACCAGGAGCCCACCCGCGCTTCCGCCTTCGATCGCGAGCCGTTGCTTGCTGGTGTAGCGCTTCTCGACGAGGTAGCGGGCGCACGCCGCGAAATCGTCCATGGATAGCTTCTTCGTGCCGAGCCGCGCCGCCGCATGCCAGGCGTCGCCGTACTCACCGCCCCCGCGTACGCTCGCGTCGACGTAGATGCCGCCCTGCTCGAGCCAGACTTTGAGCTTCGGCTCGAAGTACGGTTGCTCGCTCAGGCCGTAGCTTCCGTAGCCGTAGAGGATCGCAGGCGCGGATCCGTCGAGCTTCGTCCCCTTGCGCATGATGATGTTGACCGGGAGCTTCGTCCCGTCGAACGCGGTCGCGAACTCGCGCCGCACCTCGCAGTCGCTGAAATCGGCGGGTGAGGTGTGGACGAGCGCGGTGGGTATGAGATCGGCCCCTCCGGGGCTCAACCGGTAGTAAGCGGGCGGGCGCGTGTAGCTCTGGCCGCGCACCAACACCTCGTCTCCCACGGTGCGCACGGCCTGGCCGAGCCGGCCGATCTCGGTCATCGAGACGGTGGTGGTGAGGGCGCGTCTGTTCAGATCGTAGACGCGCATCTGCGTCGGCCCCCCCACCATCTCCGTCACGTAGATCCTCGTCGCGGTGGGCGTGTAGCTCTCGATCGCGTTCTCCGTCTCCGGCACAACCACGCCCGCCCTGTCGAGCGTGGGGGTCGCGAGCGGGAGGCGGAGGATCTTCTTGTTCGGCGCATCGGCGCGGGAGAGCAGGTACAGAGCCTCGTCCAGTCCGAACTCGGCACCGATGACCTTGTCCTCGAAGCGCGAGATCCGCGTCCAGACGCCCTCCGGCGACCGGAGCCAGAAGCCGTGCTCACCTCCGTCCCCGTTTCGGACGTCGGCGAGGACGAACCGGCCGTCCGGGCTCGTGCTCAACTCGATCTCGGCGATCTTGGGGAACTCCCTGCCGAGCACGTAGACGTCCTCCGTCAAGGGGGTGCCGAGCTTGTGGAAGTAGACCTGCTGGTAGAAGGGCAGCTCCTCATCGGGTCGCTCGCCCGGCCGCGGGTAGCGCGTGTAATAGACCCCGGTTCCTTCCGCGTTCCACGCGGCGCTCCCGCCCGCCGTGCCGCCGTTCACGCCGGGGATCGCGTCGTCGAGCCGGCGGCCCGTCGCGGTCTCGTAGAAATAGAGCGTCCCGTCCTCGGTGCCGTTCTTCGAGAGCGAGACCGCGACGAGTTTCGCGTCCAGTGACGGAGCGTAGAAATCGATCGTCGTCGCGCCGCTCGGATCGATCACATTCGGATCCACAACGGCGCGCTCGGTGCTCAGGTCGGCCACCGACGTGAGCGTGACGAGAGAGGGCTGCTCCTTCGGCGGCGCGTCCTTCTTCGCGAAGTAATAGCCGTACCTGTAGCTCAACCCGGAGTAGTCGGGAGATTCCGAATGGGTCAGCGCGATCACCCGCTCGAGGACGGCCTTCCGGTCGGGGTGGCCGTCGAGCCAAGCGCGGGTGAACGCATCCTGCTCCTTCCCCCACCGCTCCACGTCGGGATCCGACACGCTCTCCATGTACTGGTAGTCGTCGGAGACTCGTTCGCCCCAGTACGTGTCGATGACCGTGCGCTTGGGCGCTCGGGGCGGCTGGGACGCCTTGGAGGACGCGGCAGCGTCCAGCGACGCGGCGAGGAATGCCGCGAGGGCGAGCGTGGCTGTGAGTCGGCGACGCATTCGTAGTTTCTCCGGCTGGCCGTGCGAGCGCCCGGTCCGATACCGACGTTGGGACTCGGGCCGGGCCGGGTATTCTACACCAGCCCGCGGTCCGGTTGCCCCATGTCTTTCGCCCGTCGCGGCTCGGAGTGTGTGCTATCGTTTCCCGAATGGAACAGCTTCCCCTCTGGGATGTCGCTCCGCCTGCGGCCCGAATGTCGATTCCGTTTCTCTCCAAGTCCCGCTTCGGCGCAGGACTCCAGTGCCCCAAGCGGCTCTATCTCGAGTGCTATCGCCGCGACCTGCGCGACCCCATCGATCCCACGACGCAGGCGCTCTTCGACGCAGGAATCAACGTGGGCAAGGTCGCGCGGGGGCGGTTCCCGGGCGGCGTCACGTTCACGCAGGGTCCGCTGGAACACGATGAGGCGGTCCGGGAGACGGCGGCCGCGCTCACCCGGCCCGATACGAGAGCGCTCTACGAGCCCGCGTTCACGCATGACGACGTGCGGGTGCGCGTGGACATATTGGCCGCGGCCGGGAAGGGCGAATGGGATCTGGTCGAGGTGAAATCGGGCTCCGGATACAAAGAGGAACATCTCGCGGACGTCGGGATCCAGCTCTACGTGCTGGAGGGTGCCGGGGTCAGGGTGAGGCGGGCGTGCCTCCTCCACGTGAACGGCCAGTACCTGTTCGAGGGAGGAGCGTACGATCTCGAGCGCCTCTTCACGATCCGAGACCTGACCGATGAGGCCCGCGGGGCGCGGTCCGAACTGCTCGAAGCCCTGAAGGCGATGCGGCGGCCGCTCCGGGAGCCGGAACCGCCCTCCATCGCGGTCGGACCCCAGTGCAAGCGACCCTACGTGTGCCCCTTCTACACCCATTGCCACGACGGCGGACCGGAGCACCCCGTGGATCAGCTTCCTCGGACCAGCCCCAAGCTCATCGAGGCGCTGCGGGCCGCCGCGATCGACGACATCCGCGACATCCCCGAGGATTTCGACGGGCTCACCGACCTTCACAAGCGAATCCGCGCGTCGGTCATCACGGGTCGGGTGCACTCCGATCCTGAGCTCAAGCGCGCGCTCGAGAAGCTCGAACCACCGATCCACTTCCTCGACTTCGAGACCTGCAATCCGGCGCTGCCTCTCTTCAAGGGCACGAGGCCGTTTCAGCAGATACCGTTCCAGTGGTCGGATCACGTTCTCCACGCCGACGGTACGCTCGAGCACCGGGAGTACCTCCACGACGGCTCGACCGATCCGCGCAGGATGGTCGCCGGGACGCTTCTCCAGACGCTGGGGCGCAGGGGCCCGATCGTGGTCTATTCCGGGTTCGAGGAGCGCATCATCCGCTCGCTCGCGAGCGTTCTTCCCGACCTGAGCGCCGATCTCCTGCCGCTCGTGGAGACGAGGATCGTGGACCTCCTGGAGCTGATTCGGGCGCATTACTATCACCCAGGGTTCAAGGGCTCGTTTTCGATCAAGGGCGTTCTTCCCGCGCTCGTCCGCGATCTGGACTACGAGGATCTTGAGATTCGTGAAGGCGGGCAGGCGGCCGCGGCCTATGTGGAGCTCGTCGCCTCAGCCACGCAGGCGTCGCGCCGCGACGAGATCAAGTCGGCGCTCCGCGCCTACTGCCGCAGGGACACGGAAGCGATGGTCCGGCTGTACCAAAAACTCCGCGGGGCCGAATGAATGCGCGGGGCCGAATGAAGAGGATCGCGCGAATCCGGGGGGCGGAATGAAGAGGATCGCGCGCCCAGCGCTCATTCCCGCATTGATGATCGGAATCTGCGCCGGCGGGTGGGCGGCGAGGGAAGCGATGGCAAACGAGCTGCGGGCCCCGAGGCCGGGGAAGACTTATGCCTGGAGCCTCGAGGCCGACACGCTCGGGCGCTCCCCGGCGCACGCGTCGGTGTTCGGCGGAACTTGGACCGTCGAGGCCGACTCCGCGGATTCCGCGAGCGCGCGGTTCATCCGGCAGAGCCAGGACGATGACGGCCTCGTCTTTCACTACCTCGGCTTCACGCGCCCGATCTTGGAGGATTTCGATCTCTCGGCGCGGTTCCGCATCCTCTCGGGCGAGATCGATCCCACGGCGGGGCTCCTCTTTCAGATGGATCCAAAGGGGAGGAACGGGTATCTCGTGCGCGCGAGCGGGAGGACGAACGAGCTTGTCTTCCACTACTTCCTCAGCGGAAAACGACGCGACGTCCGCATGGCGAAGATCGCGCCGCTCACGCCCGGGACGTGGCACACGATTTCGCTCTCGAGAAGGAAGTCCGTCCTGCGCGTGAGCTTCGACGGAACGGAACGGATGATGGTCCGGGACGAGCGCTATTCGAGGGGAACCGTGGGGCTCTGGACGGAGGATGATACGGTCGTCGACTTTGCGGATCTGACCGCGACGGCCCGGTAGCGGCGACGGCCCCGGTCTGGGGGCGAAGGGGCGCGCCGACACGGTGGGGCCTGAGTCGGGTGCCGGTGAGTACCGCGAGCTCAAACCCGTTCCGCCGTACGCGCCCCGTCTTCCCTGACGCGGGCGGAGGCGAAGCGGCCATCCTTGGCCGTTACGTCCCTATATACTACAGATGCTCCGGCGGATCGATCGGATTCCCGCATGGCCCGGGGCCGGGAGCCGATTGTGCCCTAGCGGCTTGAGCCCGCTCCCACGCGGCTCGCCACCTCGTTCAGGTACGCGGCCGCCGAGCGCGCCCCGCCCAGGAAGCATGCGAGCGGGAAATGCTCGTTCGGGGCGTGGAGGTTATCTCCGGGCAACCCGAAACCCATCATGACGCACGGCGCCCCGGTCAGCTCGACGAGCGGCGCCACGATCGGGATCGAGCCGCCCATGCCCATCGCGACGGCCGGCTTGCCGAACCCGGATTCCAGCGCGCGAAGCCCGGCCTGGACGTAGGGATTCTTGATCTCCGCGCGAAAGGGCCGGCCCGCGCCGAATCGGCGGAACTCGGCCGCGGCCATATCGCCCACCAGCTCGCGGACGTGCTTCTCGAAGAGATGGAGGATCCGCTCGGGATCCTGGTTGTGCACGAGGCGCATGCTGATCTTCGCCCGGGCCCACGAACCGATCACGGTTTTGAATCCTTCGTCCGTGTACCCGCCGATAATTCCGTTGGCTTGGAGCGTGGGCCGGACCGTGCCCGACTCGCGGGTCGTGTAGCCCTCTTCGTGGAAAAGGCGCTTCACTCCCACTTCCTTCGCTTTCTGGGCGTCGTTCCACGGATACGCGGCGATCGCCTTCCGCTCCTCGGCGGTCGGCTCGAGCACGTCGTCATAGAAGCCCGGGACGAGCACGCGTCCGGTCTTGAAGTCCTTGAGGTTCTGGAGCACCCACCGGAGCACGTCGATCGGCTCGTAGAGCATCCCGCCCCACTCGCCGGAGTGCCGGTCGCCGCTCGGCCCGCGCAGCGTGACTTCCACGGCCTGGATGCCGCGCAGCGAGACGGTGATCGCAGGATGGTCGGCATCCGGGAAATTGGAATCCGAGACCACGAAGGCGTCACACCGAAGCTTTTCCTTGTGTTGGGGCGCGACCTCCGCCATCGCCTCGCCGTCGAACTCCTCATCGCTTTCGATGATGAATTTCACGTTCACGGGAAGCCCGCCCCCGCCCTGGATCACGGATTCCACGCCCACGATCTGGGCAAAGTGCTGCCCCTTGTTGTCGTCCGCGCCCCGGGCCCAGATCATTCCGTCCTTCACCCGCGGCTCGAACGGGGGCGTATCCCATAGGGCGATCGGATCGACCGGCTGGACGTCGACGTGGCCGTAGATGAGCACCGTGGGAGCCGCGGGATCCACGAGGCGCTCGGCGAAAAGCCCGGCGTGAGAGCGCGTGGGCCACACTTCGGTCCGGAACCCCAGCGACTCCAGCTTCTTCCGGTCGAAGTCGAGCGCCCGCTCCACGTCCTGATCGTGGTCCTTGTGCGCGCTGATGCTCGGGATGCGGAGGAACTGGATCAGCTCGTCGACAAATCTGCGTTCGTGCTTCTGGATGTATTCGTACGCGCCGTTCAGGTTCATCGCGGCTCCTGTCTTCGTTGGCTGCTCTTCGTTGACTCCATCCTTCGACGTCGGGCCGAGTCGCGTGAATCTACCGACTTGGGTCCGAAAGCGCAATTCCCTCGTATCGCTGCGGGAAATACCCCAAGCCAAGGCGCGGATTCGAGATCGCCGATCCGCGCGCCCGAGCGGGATGCACCCGTAACAAACGGTGCGGCTGAGAGCTACGGAGCGCCGCGCCTGCGCCCCGCTCGGCATCCGGTGATGGCCCAAAACTTGCCGTCGTCCACCGGGAGAGAGGCATGCCCACGCTCGCCCGACCCGGGGGAGCGGGCGGGATGTCTCCATGGACGCCCCTCGACGAACGTTGGCGAAAGGGCCGCGATTTGAAGTCGGACGGGGGAGTGATCGTTCACCTGTTTGGAGGAGGGTGTATCACATGCTTCAGTTCGTGAAGGCGTTCGTCAGTGACGAGCGGGGCGAGGATCTCATGGAGTACGGCCTTCTGGCGGCTTTCATCGCGGCGATCGCGCTCGCGGTGATCATCGCGGATCCGCTCGGACTCGGCACTGCGATCCAGAACGCCTACCAGCGTGCGGTCGACGCTCTGAACGCAGCGTAGTTCAGACGGAGATCGTGGTATCCACGCACTGGATAGCTGGCGGCGCGGTTCTCCTGTGCTGTACCGCGGCCTATTGGGACCTGCGCCATCGCAGGATACCCAATGCCATCACCTTCCCGGCAGTGGTGATCGCGCTTTGCCTGCACGGCGCGATCCACTCCGGGCAGGGCCTTCTCCTCTCCCTGGCCGGCGCGGTCGTCGCGTCGGCGCTTCTCCTGCCCGGCTACGCGATGGGATTCACGGGCGCGGGAGACGTGAAGCTCCTGGCTGCTGTCGGCGCGTTCGTCGCGCTGCCGGCGGCTCTCTTTGTCGGTCTACTCTCACTGGCTCTCGGAGGTGTCTTGAGCCTCATCGTCTCGCTTCGACGCAGGGGGTTTGGAGATCTCATGGTGCGGACCCTGGGCCTCGGCCGGTGGCTCCTCGCCCGATCGACAGGCGCTCCTCTGACGCCGCCATCGCGCTCGGGGCGGGGCATCCCGCTGGGGGTCGCCATCGCGCTGGCCACGGTGGCGGTCGC
>JACQPZ010000199.1 GCA_016207265.1 Candidatus Latescibacterota bacterium
CGGCGTGGAAGGTGGTCGTGGATCTCCCTGAGGGGGCCCACGTGAGCGACGAGGCCCCCGCCTCCGTGCGAGTCGCGCGCGGCGCCGAGGTCGTCCTCCAGCGGACCCTTCTCGGCGCGAAGTGGCCGCTCGCGTTCGAGCTTCCCGCGCAGCCCGAGGGCGCTGCCGATCTTCACATCCAAGTGTCGTTCGCCTATTGCAACGAAGGTCAGGGAGTCTGCGTTCCCGCGAGTCCCGTCTGGCGGGTTCCCGTGACGTTTGAGCGGAACGGGGATTCCTTCGCCGAGTTGACCGCCGCGCTTTCCTGAGCCGCAACTGCCATGGCCGGATTCTTGTCCGAAGCACTCCACGTCGGTCAGGTCCTCCTGATCCCCTTGCTCGTGCTCGGCAACGCCTTCTTCGTTGCCGCCGAGTTTGCGCTGGTAACGGTTCGTGGAACGCGGCTCGAGGAGCTGGCCTCGAAGGGCGTCCTCGGAGTGGGTTCAGCACAGGAGGCTGCCCGACGCATTGACGACACCATCGCCGCCACCCAGCTCGGGATTACGATGATGAGCCTCGCGCTCGGCTGGATCGGCGAGCCGGGGCTCGCTCATTTTGTCGAGCCGTGGTTCGCCTTTCTCCCGGAGCGGTGGAGTCCGTTCGCGGCGCACGGCGTTGCTACGGCGCTCGCATTCCTCGCCATCACGTTTCTGCACGTCGTCGTTGGTGAACTTGCCCCGAAGACCATCGCGCTACGGATCCCCGACTCCGTCGCGATCCGAGTCGCGGGGCCACTCCTTGCGTTTGAACGCGTATTCCGTCCCTTCATCGCCCTGATGAACAACACCGGGAATTGGCTCGTCAGGCTTCTCGGCTTCAAGCCCGCGGCGCACGCGCAGCACCTTCACTCCGTCCATGAGCTCCAGCTCCTGGTGGAAGACGTGTCGGAGGCGGGCCGCATGACGGCGGAGCACGCCACCCTCTTGAAGAACGCGTTCCGGCTGCCGGAGAAGAAGGTGGGAGAGGCGATGGTGCCGCTCAGGGATGCGCACATGCTCGACCTGCGCTCCTCGCCGGATCACATCCTGAACGCGGTGCAGGACAGCATCCACACGAGATTCCCCGTCTACGACGGCGATCGCGCGCACATCGTGGGGATCGTGAACGCGAAGGATCTCTTCTTCATCTATTCGTCCAGCGGCTTGATCAACCTCGCGGACGCGATGTATCCCGTGACCTGGGCTCCGAGCGACCGCTCCATCGCGGATCAGCTCAAGGAACTCCGGAGGATGCGTCGCCAGATGGCGATCGTTGTGGACGCTGCGGGCCACGCCGTCGGGTTCATCACGCTCGAGGACATCATCGAGGAGTTGGTCGGCGAGATCGAGGACGAGCACGACGTGCGCGGCGTGCGCGAGGCGGTCGAGGCGGCGGCCGCCGTGCGATCGCCTCCGCGCGGAGGGAGGGAGGAGTAGGTATTCATGGAATACGCTGAGGGGGTTTGAGCAGCCGCAGATGGTGGCGACGATTCTGATCGCGGGCGAGTGGCGGAACTGGCATACGCACGACACTTAAAATGTTGTGTCCGGAAGGACTTGTGGGTTCGAATCCCACCTCGCCCAACCGTCTGAGTGAGCTATTATAGCTCAGTGCTCCGTTCCTTCTCCAGGTGGTTTGGTGGAGTTTACCGAGCTCCGCCGCAGCCAGAGCGCGATCGATCCCAGGATTGCGACGGGGACCATGCTGAGGAGGATGGTCGGGCCGATGTAGGCCCTGAGCGAGTTTCCACCGGCTGCCTGGCAGAACGTGCATGCGGTCGCAGCGCCTGACTGCCCGACAGCAATCGCGGCGCCCCACGCGAGCGCGACGGCGCGCCGTCGAGATCGCCGCCCGGGCGCGGTCGCATCCATGCAAAGTCGCCCTCGTCCCGCGTCCCCGCGCACCTGCATCACCTCGCCCACGGCTGGTAGACCAAGAGGTAGAGCACCGGCCAGACCGCGACCACGAACACCCAGTACATGGCGCACAGCTCGAGCGAGCCCACGCCGGCTGCGGCGGCAGGTAGCCTCAGCGTGCGGCGCGTGACCACAAGCAAGGTGGCGAGCGCCGCCAGGACGTGGATCCCGTGCGCGCCGATCAGCGTGTAGAAAGTTGACCCGTAGAGCGTCGAGGTCATCGTGAGCCCGAAGCCCACGAGACGCCCCCACTCGAACCCCTGGATCGCGAGGAAGAGAGTCCCGAGCGCAACGGTTGTGCCGAGCCACCGGCCCGCGCGCGCATCCCCGACACGGAACCCCCGTACCGCCCGGACCATCGTGTATCCGCTCAGCAAGAGGAAGAGCGTGTTGATACCGGTTACGAGCACGGGAAGGCGGGGCTGCGCGGGAGGCGGCCACGCGACCGCCTGCATACGGAGCACGAGGAAGGCGCTGATCAAGCCCGCAAAGAACATGGTCTCGGTTGCGAGAAAGAGGACCATCCCGAACGTGCCGCTCGGCACGCCCGCGCGCCCCCGCGCCCCGCTACTTGCCGTAGACATGGACGATGTCCGGCACGAGCCCGAAGAAGAGGATCGCCATGCACAAGACGCCGGCGATGATCGTGATCGCGATGAACCGCGGCTCGAATTTGAGATGCATATAGTAGGCGATGACGAGAAACGCCTTCACCGTCGCCAGAGCCAGAATGAGCGTGGCCGCGAGCTGGCGCTGCTGAAGAAACGCCAGGGCGAGCGAGACGACGAGCGCCACGATCAGCGCGATCCAGATCGCGACGTAGTTCACATGACGTCGATCGGACGATTCGCTCACCATGTGCATGGCGCCTCCCGAGGTCATGACGTGAGGTAGAGGAGCGGGAAGAGGAAGATCCAGACGATATCCACGAAGTGCCAGTACATCCCCACGTACTCGACCCGGTGGACGTTCTTCCCGACGCGGACCCACGCGCCGATGATGCTCATCGCGACGATCCCGCCCAGGACGTGCAGGGCGTGGAGCCCCGTCATCGCGAAGTAGAACGACCAGAAAAGCCCCGAGACCGGCGTGTAGCCCTCGGTGATCTCGCGTCCGTACTCGAAGGCCTTTACGATGAGGAATACGCCCCCGAGGATCCGCGTCGCCGAAAGGTAGAGGTCCGCGTGGTGGCGTTTCCCCCGGCCGATCGCGGCGTGGGCGAGCACCATGGTGAGGCTGCTCGTGAGAAGCACGAACGTGTTCAGAGCGCCTGCCGCCGTGATCGTGTGTTGCGCTTCCTGTCCCCATTCGGGATGGCGCATGTGGAACAGGATGTAGGTGACGATCAGACCGCCGAAGATCACGATCTCAGACGCGAGGAACCACCAGATCCCGAGCCGGCCCGTCGGGACGCCGGTCGCCGTTCTGGGCCCCGGCTCCGGCAGCGCGGTGGCGCCATGCCCGCCGCCCACCGCCGCTCCGCTCGTTGCGTGCGCGCTCATCGGGCGGTGACTCTC
>JACQPZ010000219.1 GCA_016207265.1 Candidatus Latescibacterota bacterium
CGGGCGCGGGATTCAGGGTGGGCGACCGGGTCCACCACCGCGAATTCGGGGAGGGGCTCATCGTCGAGGTCCGCGAGCGGGACGGATTCGAGGTCCTCGAGATCGCGTTTCCCGACGGGATCCGGCGTCTCACGTCGCTCTACCCGCTCGAGCCCGCGCGTGGCGCCGGGCGGGCGCGGGCGGCGTCGGCGGCACCCGGCGCTTCGCCCCCCGCGGTCGCTCCCCAGGCGGGGGGGCTTGCGGTTCCGGCGCGCACCCAGTTCCGGATCGCGGGCGGATCCGAGGAGCTGTACCGGCGGCTCCTGACCGGCCCGTACGAAGGGCCGGGCCACCACGAGCTGAGGCTCCGCATCGAGCGCTTCGCGCTTCATCGTGGATTTGATCGCCTCCTCTCTCTGGACCGGATCCACGACGTGCAAAAGTTCGAGCACCAGATCCAGGCCTGCATGACGACCCTCCGCCGCCTCCGCGGCCGCGCGCTCCTCGCGGACGAGGTCGGGCTGGGCAAGACGATCGAAGCGGGCCTGATCCTCAAGGAGTATCTCCTGCGCGGGCTCGTGCAGCGCGCGCTGATCCTCGTACCCGCGTCGCTGGTGGAGCAGTGGGACCAGGAGCTTCGCCGCAAGTTCGACCTCGAGTTCGCGGTCCTGAAGCACGGCACGGCGTGGTGGGAGGAGCCGCTCCTCCTGGCTTCGATGGACACGGCGAAGCTCCTGAGACATCGCGACAAGGTCGCCGCCGCGTCCTTCGACCTCGTCGCGGTGGACGAGGCGCACCGGCTCAAGAATCAGAAGACCCTCGCCTGGAAATTCCTGGACCGGCTCGCGCCGCGCTACCTCCTGCTCCTCACGGCGACGCCGGTCCAGAACGATCTCCACGAGCTCTACAACCTGGTCCAGCTCCTGCGTCCGGGTCTCCTGGGGACCTACCGCACCTTCGGCAGGGAGTTCATGCGCCGCGGGGACCGGCGGATGCCGCAGAACACCGGACGCCTCGCCGCGCTGCTCTCCGAGACGATGATCCGCACCACGCGGGCCAGCACCTCGATCCGATTCCCGCGGCGCGAGGTGACGAACGTGCATTTCGATCTCTCGCCCCCCGAGCGGGAGCTCTACGAGAACGTGACGCGCTTCGTGCGCCGGGTGCTCCATGCGCACCGCGAGCCCCGCCGTGGGGCCATCAAGCTGACGCTCCTCACGCTCCAGAAGGAGCTCGGCTCGAGCAGCTTCGCCGCGGTGCCCACCCTGGGGAAGCTTCTCGCCCGGGAGGGTCCGGGGCTCGACCGCTCGGACATGGAGGAGCTTCTGCGTGCGGCGCGGTCGATCGAGACGAATGCGAAGCTCGAGGGGATCGTGAAGCTCCTGGAGGGATCCCGGGAGAAGTTCGTGGTGTTCACCCAGTTCCGCGCGACATTGGAGTTTCTCGCGCGATCGCTGCGGCACCTCGGGATCAAGGTGGCCGTTTTCCACGGGGCGCTCTCGCTGAGGGAGAAGGAGGCCGCGATCGGGCAGTTCCGCGACCGGGCGCGGGTCCTCGTGAGCACCGAGGCGGGCGGCGAGGGCCGGAATCTCCAGTTCTGCCACCTCCTCGTGAACTACGACCTTCCGTGGAATCCGATGCGGATCGAGCAGCGGATCGGGCGCCTGCACCGGCTCGGGCAGAACCACGACGTGCACGTGTTCAATTTCACCGCGCGGAACACGGTGGAGGCGTACGTCGTCCAGATCGTCCACGAGAAGATCAACCTGTTCCGCACGGTGATCGGAGACCTGGACATGGTGCTGGGCCCCTACGCCGAGGCGGGGTCCTTCGAGGACGCGGTGTTCCGCATCTGGACCACGGCCCGGGGCGACCGGGATCTGGAGCGGGAGTTCGGGAGGCTGGGGACCGCGCTTCTCGTCGGCCGCAAGCGATACGAAGCGGTCGAGGAGCTGGATCGCCGGCTGCTCGACGAGGTGGACCAGGGTGGCTCGTAACGCGGCCGGAAGGCGGAGGGCGGAGCTGCCGGAGATCCTCGCCGCGATCCTGGAATCGCGCGGCGCGGTCGTGTCGCGAAACGGCATGGTCTGGGAGGCGGAGCTCACGGCCGATCTCAAGGGCGCTCTCGGCGCGGACCGCGTGCGACTCGTCGCCTCGCCGGCGGGGCGCGCCGCGCGGGGGGCCGAGATGGACGCCTCGATGACCGAGCGGATCCTCCACCTCGGCCGATCCCACGGCCAGGTAGCGCTCCTGGTCGCGCCGATCCTCTGGCCCAGGGGAGCGGCGCCGCCACCGCGGATCTGGGCGAGGCTCCACTGGAGGATCCGGTACGGAAGCGATGAGATCCCGGAGGGGCTCCTGGTCCAGGACCTTCCCCTGGGCCCGTCCGGAGGCCTGCGCCCGCCCCGCGAATCGGTCATCCGACCGGCCTCGGAGGAAGAGATGCGGTCGCTCCCGAAGCCGGACCATAAGGCGCTCGGCTCGGCCTGGAATCGCGCCCTCAGGCTCCTCGAGGGGCGCATCCGGCGAAAGCTCCGCCCGTATGAGGACCGCGCGCGGAGGGAGCTCCACCGGGAAATGCGCACCCTGAGCAGCCACTACCGCTCCCTGATCGCCGAGGAGCGCGCCGGGAGGTCGCGGCGGCCCGAGGACCGGGAGGCGGGGCGCATGCTCCAGCTCAAGGAGGACTGGGAACGGAAGCTCGCGGCCGTGATCCGGCAGCGCGCGTTCGAGACCGAGGCGACGCTCGTCGCGGCGGCGCTCCTCTACGCGATCCCCGAGGGCGGTAGCGGGTCAGACCCGCAGCCCCGAGGGCGGCGTCGTTGACAGGTGACGCTCGGGCCGGGTAGACTGAGCGGCTCAACCCACGGGAGCGATCCATGACGACTCGTCTGGTGAAGCACCAGAAGCTGACGAAGCGGCAGATCAAGGAAGATCCGCTGGTCACCGCCGCGTTCCACGGCGCCGCCGTGTGGGAACGGCACGGTTCGCGGATCCTCCTCGGCCTGGGCGCCGTCTGCCTCGCCGGTGTCCTGGTCTTCTTCGTGGCTCGCACACGCGCGCGCGCGGAGGAGCGGGCGACCGCCGACGTGTTCCGCGCGGAGATGCTCCTCCAACAACAAGATTTGCCCACCGCGACTCAGATGCTCAAGGAGATCGTCGACAACTCCCCGGGCACGAACGCGGCCAAGCGCGCGATGCAGCTCCTGGGGGACGTCTACATGGCCCAGGGGAAGCCGGCCGAAGCCGTCACGTGGTATCGGAAATACGTGGCACGGGCCGGACGCGATCGGGAAGCGAAGCTCGCGGGGCTCCACGGGCTCGCCGCGGCCCTGGAGGATCGAGGCGATTTCATCCAGGCGGCGGCGAACTACGGCGAGCTGGTCTCTCTGGCGACCACGGACGGCGAGCGGGGCCGGACGATGCTCGCCCAGGCCCGCTGTTTCGGGAGGGCCGGGCAGACGCAGAAGGCGATCGAGGTCTACAAGGCCATCCAGCGACTTCCGGACGCCGAGCAGGACCTCTTGAACGCCGCGGGCGTCGGCCTGGGCGAGATGCAGGCGACGACTCCGACCCGCTAGGTCCGCCGCCTCCATGGCGGATCCCATCCGTCTCGCGCTGGTGTGGCATCTCCACCAGCCCTCCTATCGTGACGCGCTCACCGGCAGGACCCTTCTCCCGTGGACCCGACTTCACGGAACGAAGGACTATCTGGACATGGCCGCCGCGGTCCTCGGGCAGCCGAAGATCCACGCGACCTTCAACCTCACGCCCGTCCTGCTCGATCAGATCGAAGCCGTCGCCTCGGGCGAGTCCGACGTCTATCTGGACCTGGCGCGCAAGCCGGCGCACGCGCTGACCCCCGACGAGCGGCGCTTCCTGACGCGGCATTTCTTCAGCGCCAACGTGGAGCGGATGATCCGGCCGCATCCCCGGTACTTCGAGCTGTACGAGCGGGCCGCGTCGCGGGGCCCGGGCCCGCGCGTCCACGCGCCGCGCGCCCTCACCACGGAGGATCTCCGCGACCTCCAGACGTGGCTCCATCTGGCCTGGATCGATCCCGGATTCCACGACGAGGAGCCGGTCCGATCCCTGCTCCGGAAAGGGAAGGGGTTCACCGAAGAGGAGAAGGCGTCCGTGCTGGAGTGGGGGATCGCGTGCGCGGGCCGCATCCTCGCCGCGTACCGATCCGCGGGGTCCACGGGTCGAGTGGAGCTTTCGACCAGCGCGTACTTCCACCCGATCCTCCCGCTCCTCCTCGATACGGAGTCGCCGCGGGAGAATTTGCCCGCGGCGCGGCTGCCGTCGCCTCCGCTCCGCGCCGCCGCGGACGCCGTTGATCAGGTCCGGAGGGCGCGCGAGAGCCATACGCGCCGCTTCGGGTCGCCGCCTCGCGGGACCTGGCCTCCCGAGGGGGCCGTGAATCAGGCGGCGCTGGAGCTTCTCAGGGCCGAGGGATTCGAGTGGACCGCTTCGGACGAGACGGTGCTGGCCCGGGCGCTGGGCCGCGCGGAGCCGGGCGGCAAAGGGTGGGCGGCGGCGCTCCACCGGCCCTACTCGGTCGAGACGGCCGCGGGGAAGATCGCGATGATCTTTCGGGATCGGGCGCTCTCGGATCGAATCGGATTCACGTACATGTCGTGGGATCCCGCCCGGGCCGCGGAGGATTTCGTGAGCCGGGTCGGGGAGGCGGGATCTCGGGCGCGCGAGGAAGGTGTGGCGTCACCGCTCGTGACCGTCATCCTCGACGGCGAGAACTGCTGGGAGAGCTATCCCGAGGACGGAGGTCCCTTTCTCGCAGCGTTCTACCGGCGATTGGCCGAGGAGCCCGGAATCGAGACCGTGACCGTGAGCGAAGCGCTGGAGCGGATTCCTCCGGGCCAAACCCTGCGGCGGGTGCCGTTGGGCTCCTGGATCGACGCGGACCTGAGGGTCTGGATCGGGCAGCCGGAGAAGAATCGGGCCTGGGCGGAGCTTCGCCGGGCGCGGGAGTGCGTCGAAGCCGCGAGGACGGAAGGCGGGATCGAGACCGAGCGGATCGCCGAAGCCCACGAAGAGATCCTGGTCGCGGAAGCGAGCGACTGGTTCTGGTGGTACGACGAGGATCACCAGAGCGCGCACAAGGACGAGTTCGACGCCCTGTTTCGCGGGCATCTGATCCGATGCATGAACCTGCTCAGACGGGCGGCCTGGCCCGCGATCCGGCGCAGCCTGCGGCGCGCGCAGGCCGGGGCGTCCGGCGTCGAGAGCCTTCCGTTCGTCCCGCCACAGCTCGACGGGCGCGACACCCACTTCTACGAGTGGCGGGACGCGCAGCTTTTCGACGTCGCGCTGGAGCAGGCCGCCGATCATCGGGCACGCTCGGTCATCCAGCGGGTGCTCTTCGGGGTGAGCGAGACCGACCTCTACGTCCGCGTCGACGGATCGGGAGCCGATCATCCGATGGGGGACGCCGTCCGGCTCCGGTTCCTGCTTCCGTTCCCGGTGGAGGCGCGGATCCCGCTGCGCGGCGATCGGAGCGGCGTCCTTGGATGGTCCGAGGTGGCGGAGGACTCGGCGGCGGACGAGGGCGCGTACGCGATCGAGACCCTGCTCGAGATCCGCGTTCCGCTGGGCCGGCTCAGGGCTTCGCCCGGGTCGGTCGTGGTGTGGCGGGTGGAGCTCGAATCGTCGGAGGCCGCGGCCGAGACCGTTCCGCGGACGGGATCCCTCGAGATCCAAACCCTCGACGCCGATTTCGGCGCGCGAAACTGGTCCGCGACGTGACGGGACCGTGCAAGCCTTGACGCTCCAGGAGGCGCATGGTATCGGTGGCGCATGCCGGGCGCGTCGCCGTACGAGTCGATCCCACCCGCAGACGTCGAGCGCGGCCGCCTCCTGGCCGCGGTTGCCTACCTTCCGGGGCTTTGCCTCCTGGGGCTCCTCGGCGCGCCGGACAACGCGTTCGTGGGGTTCCACGCACGGCAGGGCTTCCTGCTCCTCCTCCTCGAGATCACGATCGCGGTCTTCCTCGGAATCTACGACGCGTCGATCGGGCGGATCCCGTTCGTGGGAGCGCTCGTGGGGTACCTCGTGAAGTTCATCCTGTGGACGGGAATCCTTCTGATCACGATCTACGGGATGCTCAAGGCCTTGGACGGTCGCGTCATCCGGCTCCCGTATCTCGGCGATCACGTCGAGCGGATTCCATTCTGATGGCGACGAGCGCGGAGCGGCGGTTCTGGCTCCTGAGGCGGCTCTCGAAGCTCATGAGCGTCCTCGCCTGGATCGTCCTCACGCTCATCGCGCTCGTCGTCCCGGTGGGTGTCGCCCGCGCCATCGTGGACCGGTCCGTGGACGAGCTCTTGCAGACGCTCGCGTACGGCGCCTCGGGCGGGTTCGTCTTCATCTATCTGCTCTACACGGCGCAGTGGATCCAGGTCATCCTCGCGGTCGAGGAGAACACCAAGCAGGCGACCCACGTGCTCGAGAAGCTGACCACGTTGACGCAGCAGATCCGGGACCGGCTGGGAGAGGCGGGTGAGCCGGGCGGTGGTGACCCGGCCGGGCCGGGTCGCAACGAAGGTTTGTCGTAGAAGAAATATTATGTCAACTACAGCCCAGGGGCTGGTATCGCCTCTCGGAGACGCCTGGGCCGGGCTGTAGTTGACATGAATATTCTGTGGTTTGGAGCCGCGGAGCGTCTGCCCTGTCGGCGGCGGCGGTGAGCGGTAAGGCACGGACCCGATTCGGGAGCGTCGCGTCGGCTCAGCGTCCGCGCTCTGCGCGGTTCTACCGGATGACCACGTTCACCAGCCGGCCCGGGACGATGATGACCTGCAAGACCTTCTTGCCGGCCGCGTAGGAACGGACCTTCTCGTCCGCGAGGACGGTCGTTTCCACGGCGGCACGGTCGGCGCCGGTCGGGACCTCGATCTTCGACCGCACCTTTCCGTTGACCTGAACGACCAGGGACAGCATGTCGCGCGCCAGGGCCTCCTTTGAGGCCGAGGGCCAGCCCGCCGTGAAGATGGAGCCTCGGTGGCCAAGGCGGCTCCAGGCGCCCTCCGCTGTGTGGGGCGCGAGAGGCGCGAGGAGGCGTGTCCCCACGTCCATGGCCTCCTTAACCTCCGGGGCCGTAAGATCGCCCCCCGAGTCCCGGTAATCGTCGAGTGCGTTCACGAATTGCATGAGCCCGCTGACGGCCGTATTCAGGTGCAGCCGGTCCACGTCCGTGAGGATCTGGGCCGTGAGTTGGTGGATCCGCCTCCGGAGATCCCGGCGGGGTCCGGAAGCCGCC
>JACQPZ010000201.1 GCA_016207265.1 Candidatus Latescibacterota bacterium
CGCGAAGCGATTCGTTCCGCCCGGCGAACACGAGGGCCTGGACGCTGCGGGGGAGCCCGAGCACGACCTCCAGCATCCCGTCCATGGGACCCCACCCGAATCCTCCGCCCATGACGAGCAGCGTGAGCCGTCCCGGGTCCGGATCGAGCCCCAGCTCACGCCGCGCGGCCGCGGCTCCGATTCCCTTCGCGAATCGCGGATCGATGGGAACTCCGGTCACCTCGATCCGGTCGGCGCTCTCGGCGCCCGTGGCGACAATCTCCTCCTTCACCGATTCGGTCGCGACGAAGTAGCGGTCCACGCCGCAGTAGATCCAGATGGGGTGGCTCGCGAAGTCCGTGACCGCGCAATAGACCGGGCATAGGACCTCTCCCCGTTCCCTCAAGAGCGCGAACACCTCGGCGGGCAGGAATTGCGTGCAGAGGATGGCGTCGGCGCGAAGCCGCCGGGCCGCTTCGCCGAAATCGCGGCAGGCCCAGGAGCTGAGCGCCGAGCGGATGCGCTGCCGCTTCCCCTGGGGGGGAACCCGCTCCGACCGCCGGTAGAAGAAACCCCAGATGCGCGGCGCCCTGCTGGCGATCCGGTTGTACGTGGACGCGTAGAAGGCGCGGACGAGCGGCGAGGAGAACTCGAGGGCGTCGCGCACCATCGGCTCGCAGGAGGGATCGAGCGTGTGGAGCGCGCCCGCGACGGCCCGCGCCGCGCGCTCGTGGCCCACGCCGGCGCGGACGTGGAGGATGAGGATCCGCCGCGTCGTCAGCGCGTCCCGCGGCTCGCCGGCGCGGAGCGCATCCGCGCGAGGCTCAGCCCGAGGCTCAGCCCGAGGCTCAGAAGAACTGGCTCCGCCCCCCGGCGTACGCGTTGGGAACGTGCTGGACGAGGAGTTCCGATCCATCCGCCCTCCAGGTGATCCCGATCACGTCGAAACGGACGGGGCGGTCGCAGAGCCCGCGCCGCGCGAGATACCCCGCGGCGGCGCGTCCCACGTCCTCCCGCTTCCGGAACGTCACCGCGTCGAGCGCCGTCCCACGCCCCCCGGCCGTCCGGAACTTGACCTCTACGAACACGACCTGTCCCTGGTCCCGCGCCACGAGGTCGATCTCGCCGCGGCCGACCCGCACGTTTCGATCCACGATATCGCAGCCCCGAAGCGTCAGGAACTCTTCCGCGATGCGCTCGCCGCACCGTGCCGCCCTCTCCCTCCACATCCCGCCCCCCATTCGCGAACGCCCGACACGATGGAATCCGCCGTCCCGGATCAGATGCCCTCCAGCACCTCCTGCACCGCGAGCAGCTCCCGGACGGGTCGAAAGCTCCTCCGGTGGATCTCACAGGGTCCGTGAAGCCGGAGGGCCTCCAGATGGTCCGGCGTTCCGTACCCTTTGTTGCGATCGAATCGATAGACGGGGAACCGCCTCGCGTCCTCATCCATCATCGCGTCGCGCGTCACCTTTGCGAGGACGGACGCGGCCGCGACGGCGAGACTCCGCGCGTCCCCGTCCACGATCGCCTCACACGGGACTCCGCAGAGAACGCGGTCCCGGCCGTCAACGAGAAGGCCCTGAGGCATGAGCCCCAGGGCCTCCACCGCCCGCCGCATCGCGAGCAGGGCCGCCATGCGGATATTGAACGCGTCCACCTCCGGCACGCTGGCGACGCCGACTCCCGTCGCGAGCGCCTCGCCCCGGATCCGCGCCAGCGCGTCCTCCCGCTCCCGCGCGCTCATCAGCTTGGAGTCGCGCACCCCGCGGAGCTTGGTACCGGGCTTGAGCGCGACGCACGCCGCCACGACGGGGCCGGCGAGCGGCCCCCGGCCGGCTTCGTCCACCCCCGCGATCAGGTCGCCCCAGCGGAGCCGGAACGCGTCGTCGAAGCGTGAGAGCCGCCTACGCGCCATCGGGGCCGAGCTTCTCCCGCTCTCCGACTTTCGCGGATTTGCCCCGTTTGCCTCTCAGATAGAAGAGCTTCGCCCTGCGGACCTTTCCCTTCCGCGCCAGATCGATCCGGGCGACCGAAGGGGAATGGAGCGGGAACGTCCGCTCGACGCCGACGCCGCCGGAGACCTTCCGCACCGTGAAGCTTTGTCGGATTCCGCTGCCGCGCACGTTGGTGACCACGCCCTGGAAGATCTGCGACCGCTCCTTCTCCCCTTCGATCACGCGCACGTGCACCTTGATCGTGTCTCCGGGACCGAACTCCAGCTTCCGGTCCGTTTTGAACCGGTTCTCGAAACGCTCCACCGTGCTCATCGCGCTACCTCCCCCTTTATCTCCTTCAACAGCCGCTTGTCTTCGTCGCTCAGCTCGCGTCCCTCCAACAGGTCGGGACGCCGGTTCCAGGTGCGGCGCAGCGCCTCTCTCCGCCTCCACAGGCGGATGCGCTCGTGGTTCCCGCTCAGGAGAACCTCGGGGACGCGGTGCCCTTCGCACTCCTCGGGCCGAGTGTACACGGGCGCGTCGAGGAGCGGCTCCGAAAAGGAGTCCGCCTCCGCCGACTCGGCGTCCCCCAGCACGCCCGGCAGGAGACGCGCGAGCGCGTCCACGATCACGAGCGCCGCGGGCTCCCCGCCCGAGAGCACGTAATCCCCGATCGAGATCTCCTCGGCGCCGAGGATCGGGATCACGCGCTCGTCGATTCCCCGGTACCGCCCGCAGAGAATCGCGATCGAGGGCTCCCGCGCGAGATCCCGCGCCCACGCCTGCGTGAAGCGCCGCCCCTGCGGCGACGTGACGAGCACGTGCGGCGCCCCGGGGCCCGCAGCCCGCCGCGCGCTCTCGAACGCGCGGGCGATCGGCTCGACCTTCATCACCATCCCGGCGCCGCCGCCGTACGGGTAATCGTCCGTCGTGCCGTAGCGGTCCGT
Organism: Candidatus Latescibacterota bacterium; assembly: GCA_016207265.1. Taxonomy (GTDB): domain Bacteria; phylum Eisenbacteria; class RBG-16-71-46; order SZUA-252; family SZUA-252; genus WS-7. The sequence goes on from JACQPZ010000201.1 coordinate 2,864, forward strand.
CGTGAAATCGCGAATCGCGACGACGGAGACCTCGAGGAGCCCCTTCTGGCGGGCGATCCGGATCATTCCCTCGTCCAGCGCCCCGGGAAAGTACCCGGGATTCAGAGTCAGGATCGAGAGACGCATGCCGGATTCCGCTCCCCGCGACGGGGCCGGTGTTCGCGTGGCGTCACTCGCCCAGCCCCGCCGGGATCTCTACGACCATTTCGCCCCGCGCGACGTCGATCTCGAGGACGACGCCGGCGATCGCGGGAAGCAGGATCTCCCCGCTCGGACCCCGGACCACGTAGACGTCGTTGCCGCCCGTCGAGAACACGTCTTCCACCGTTCCGAGCGTCGATCCGCCCCGGGTACGCACGCGAAGTCCGAGAAGCTCGAAGCGGTAGTGCCGTCCCGCCGGCAGGGGCATGACGTCGCTCCGCGCGATCGTGAGATCGGCGCCGTGGAGCGCCTCCGCCTCCGTGCGCGACGTGATTCCCCGGAAGCGGACGAGGAGGCGTTTCCCGAACGGCCGGGCCGCCTCCACCACCACTTCGCGCGCGGGTCCCGACTTGAGGCCCGCCCTCATCGCCATCCCCGGCGCGAACCGCCGGGGCGCGTCGCTGAAGACATCGACCACCACGTCGCCCAAAAGCCCGTGCGCCCGCGCGACCGAGCCCACCAGGATGGGCTCGCCCGGTCCCTCAGTCCGCAATCTCGAGCACGGCCCGCCGGTCTTCCGCGCTCGCGGCCGCGGAAAGCAGCGTCCGGAGCGCGTGCGCGGTCTTTCCCTCGCGGCCGATGACTTTGCCAAGATCGGTCGGCCCGACGCGCAGCGTGAGCACCGCCGTCTGGCCGGTCACCCGCTCATCCACGTGGACGAGGTCCGGATGGTCGACCAGGTTGCGGGCGCAGAACTCGACGAAGGATCGAAGGCGCGCGGGATCGCTCATTTCTTCGACTTGGCCCCCGCCTTGGACTTGGTCTCCCCGGAAGCCTTCTTCGCTTTGGCCTTCGCCCGGGACTTGGCCTTCTTGGCGCTCCCTTTCGTGGCCGCGGCCTTCGGCTTGCGAGCCGTCTTCTTCGCGGCGGGCCTCGCCTTCTTCTCCTTCTTGGGCTTCGTCTCGCCCGACTCGGCGGCCTCGGGCATCAGGGGAAGAACGGCCGGCGCCGGGCGCAACGCCCCGGGCGCGTGCTTCGCCATCATGACCTCGACCGACTCGGAGGGCCTCGCGCCGCGGCGGATCCATTGCTCGAATCTCGCCGCGTCGATCTGGAACTTGGCGGGATCGGTCAGCGGATCGTAGTAGCCGAGCTGCTCGATGTAGCGGCCGTCGCGGGCGAATCGGGAGTCCGCGACGACGACACGGTAGAACGGGCGTCGTTTCGCGCCCGCCCGCTTCATTC
>JACQPZ010000202.1 GCA_016207265.1 Candidatus Latescibacterota bacterium
GCCGCGGTGATATCCCGTGAAGAGGATGCTCTTCCCGTCCGGGAGCCACGCGGGATCCATGGCGGCGCCGAGGAGCCGGCGGAGCCTCCCTCCGTCTCCCGTCGGAGCGACCGTGTAGACGTCGAACGAGCCGCTCCGGTCCGAGGCGAACGCGATCCTGCTTCCGTCGGGCGACCAGCTGGGCGTCTGGTCCACCCACGGGCCGCACGTCAGGTAACGGATCGCGAGCGTCTCCGTGTCGATCAGGAAGAGATTCTGCCGGCCCTCCGCGCCGTATCGCGTGCGGTCGGACGCGAACGCGATCTCCCGCCCGTCGGGCGACCAGGTCGGGTCGAGGTCCGTGTAGAAATCGTTCGTGAGCCGGCGCAGCTCCTGCGTCTCGCGGTCGAAGACGTACAGGTCCATCTGGCCGGACGGCTTGAGCCCCGCGAGCGCGACCCGCGTCCCCTCGCGATTCCATGCCGGCGAAGAGAGCGCGATCAGGTCGTCCAGGTGGCTGCGAAGGAGAACTTTCTTCGTCGCGAGATCGTAGATGAACAGGGCGTCCCGCTCGTTCCACTTGGAGACGAACGCCAGCTCCCCCGTTCGGGAGACGTCGATCCGGCTCTGGAACGGGTGGAACGATTCGAATTGCGCGGCCCGCTGGCCGCGGACGACCGACCGCACGTCGTGCTCGCGGCCGCGGTAGGAAGCGCTGTAGATGTTCGTGTAGCCGCTCCGCGCGGAAACGAAGAGGTATCGGCACCCCCCGAGGCTCGTCGTATCCGGCACGGCGACGGGCTTCAGGTTGATGCCCTGGGAGACGGCGCGCTCCTCCGCGGCGAGGGCCAGCGTCACGCGATCCTTCACCTCGGGGAAATACCGCCGCTTGAGCCCGTAGACCCAGTCCTCCGAGAGCCGCCGCGCGGGAACGCCCGTCACGCGCTGGAGCAGCTTCTCGAAGCGGTCGTCCCTGTGGATCTCGGTGTAGAGGCGCCGCAACGCCTCGTCCCCGTAGGTCTCTCCGATGTGCTGGCAGAGACTCTGCCCGAGCTTGTAGATCGCAAAGGTCCCGTTGTACCGCCATAGATCCTGGATTCCGGGCAGGCGCTCCTCGAGGACGAGATCGCTCACCACCATCGTGCCCTGGGCGTCCCATTCCGACGACCAGTACTCCGCGAGACCCTCCGAGAACCAGAGCGGCGGCACGACGTAGGCCGCCTTGCGGTGCTTGCGATACACGTCTTCGAGGACCGAGAGCTGGAACACGTGCACCAGCTCGTGGTGGATCACGTGACGGAACTCGGCGTAGGAGCCCGTATACGGGAGCACGACGCGACCCTTCGAGAATTCCGTGAACCCCTGGACTCCTTCCGGAAGGAAGAAGGGGCTGACGTTCGTCTGCTCGAAATGCTGATGCGAGGAGTAGACGATCAGCGGGATGGACTTCGAGACCTCGTGCTGGAACTTGACCTTGAGGTCGGCGTAGCTCTCCTCGGCGAGCGTGAGGGCAAGCCGCGCAAGCGGCTCTTCCTCGGGATAGTAGAAGATCTCCACGTGCTCACCGCGGAGCGTGAGCCAGTCGAACGACTGGTACTGCACCTTGTTCTTGCCGAAGCCGTACGTCTGCGCCTGCGAAAGGGAGGGGACGATCGCGAGCGCTGAAGCCGTGAGGACACCGACCAGAAGGCTATTCTTCTTCATTCAGGAGCGGCCTCGGAGAAGGACCCGCTCGGCGAGACGACCTCGGGAGGGAACCTTGTAATTATAACAGCTAGAACGCCCCTGCGCAATCGAGGTTCCGCCGGAATCGCGAGAAATTACAACAATTTGCCGTGGGCGGCCGCTCCCCCCACCCAGACACCCGCGACCTGGGCATGGGCGAGGGCCCCGGGCCCCATCTCCAGCAGGTCCTGGTCGAATGCGACCAGATCGGCCCCCCATCCGGGCTGGATTCTCCCCAGGGGAATACCCCAACCCGCCGCCCGGTGGGGCTCCTCCACGTGGGCCCGGAGCGATTGGGCGAGCGTGAGTCGTTGCTCGGGGTGAAAGGCTGCCCGGTCGGCTTCGCCGGCCCTGCGGCGCAGGAGCGCCGCCTCCAGGGCGAGCAGCGGCCCCGGCCGATCGAACGGAGCGTCCGAGCCGAAGAGGAGCCGGGCCCCGGCGCGGGCGAGCGATTTCCAGGCGTAGGATCGAACGGTTCTCGCCCCCCAGTGCCGCCGCGCCACCTCGCGGTCGGTGAGGAGGTGCGCCGGCTGGACCGAAGCGAGCGCGCCGAGGCGCTTGAACCGGGTTAGATCCTCCTCCCGGGCGAGCTGGATGTGCTCGATGCGCGGCGGGATCGGGAAGCGGCGGCCGCCCGCGGTCGCCGCCTCGATCGCATCGAGCGCGTTTCGAACCGCGCGATCCCCGATCGCGTGGATCGCGACCCCGAGCCCCGCGGCGCGTGCTCTCGCGCACCGATCCGTAAGCGCTTCGGGCGCCGTGACCTCGATCCCCCGGCTCTCCGAGCCCTCGTACGGCTCCTCCAGGAGCGCGGTCGCGGACCCCAGGGTCCCGTCCGCGAAGAGCTTCACGGGCCCCACCCGAAGCCGCCTGTCCCCGAAGCCGGTCCGGATCTCGAGCGATTCCGCGGACTCGAGCTTCGCCGCGGGAATGGAGAGGAGGAGCCGGAACGGGAGGCCGCTCCTCGCGTGGAGCGACTGCGCCGCCTTCCAGATCTCGGAGCGGTCGAAGTCGTGCGCGCTCGTGATCCCAAGGGAAAGCGCCGTTCGGATCGCCCGCGCGAGATCGTCCGCGGCGTCCCGCGCGCGCGGCACGAGCGGGCGGAGGAGATCGGCCGCCTCCTCGGCCAAGACCCCGGTCGGCTCCCCGCCGGGCTCCCGTTCCACGACGCCGCCGGGAGGGTTCGCGGTCCGAGCGCCGATGCCCGCCATTTGAAGCGCGGCTCCGTTCGCCCAGACCGAGTGCCCGTCCACGGCGTAGAGAATCAGGGGGCGGTCGGAGAGGATCCCATCCAGGGTCGAGCGCCGCTTGAGCTCTCGGGGCCACTCGCGCGGGACCCATCCGCGCACCGTGATCCAGTCTCCCGCGCGGGCGCCCCGGAGCGCGCGTCGCACGGCGGCCCCGAGCCCCTCGGGGGTCTGCTCCTCGAGGCGCCCTTCGCCGAGCGCGCGGATCCAGGTGAGGAGGTGGATGTGGGAGTCCACGAATCCGGGCGTCAGGGTTCCCCCGCGCAGGTTCACGCGCCGGACCCTGCGGCCGGCCATCCGCTCGAGCGAGGATCGCGGCCCCACCGCCTCGATCCTCTCTCCGCGTACGAGAACCGCTTCGCCCCCGGAGCGCGCTGCGGGGCGGGTGCCGCGAGCGCCGCCGCGACCGGCGCGCGCGGCCCTCGGCGCGTCCAGCACGCGGCCCCCCACGAAGAGCCAGCCGCCCTCGGCCGCTCGCGCACGGCTCACGCTCTCTTCACCTCGCCGCGAAGCCAGCGCAGATATCGCGGCTCGCCGGCGGAAACCCGTAACACGAGGATTTCGGGGACTCGATCGGGATGGGACACGCGAATCGCCCGGACCGCGCCGTTCGCCAGGGCCGAGGTCGTCTTCCCCCACAGGAGGAAGCTCCCTTCGGAGCGAAGGCGGCCCTTCCAGCGATAGAAGGCGCGCGCCGAGCCGGCGACCGTGGCGCATGCGAGGATCCGGCCGCGGACGAGCGATCGGGCCGCGCGCTCGGCGTCGGCGCGGCGCGGGTAGGCCGAGAGAATCAGGACGGCCGCATCAGCGCGCGACGGCGTTCGCTTCCGCGGCATCGATCCTTCCTCCGAGGCGGGATTCGAGCGCGCGCTCGATCCGATCGGCGGTGCGCTCCCAGGAGAACTCCTGGATCTTCGCCTGCCCGCGCGCGGCGATCGCCGCGCGGTAATCCGGATCGCCGATGAGGCGCCTGAGCGCGCGGGCGAGCGCCCAGGACCACGGCCACCGCGCGACCGCCGCGGTCACGCCGTCCTCGGCAAAATCCTCGGTCCCGCTCCGCGTGCACGCGACGGAAGCTCCGCACGCCATCGCCTCCGCCGCCGTGTTGCACCAGCCGGCCCGCCGCTCGGCGCTCACGAAGATATCCGCGCTGCCGTAGAGATTCGCGAGATCCCGCTGGCTCGGATCGAGCACCCACCGGTGCGGGATCCTGAGCGCACGCTCGAGGGCGGGCGCGGGCTCTGCGCCGGCGGGCGCGATCCCCGCGGCCCCGGCGGCCCCCGCAGCTCCCGTGGCCCCCGCGGCTGCTTCGGCCGCCGGCCCCGCGGGCCGCGCGTCGAACAGCACCAGCTCGACCGCGGCCCGAGCGCGCAGCGCCGCCCGCTCGATCGCGCGGGCCGCCGTCCACGTTCCCTTGCGCCGCCGGGAGAGCCGCCCATAGACGAGGGCGCGCAGGGGCCCGCCGGCCCGCGCGCGCTCGGCCCGACGGTCGTGTGGGGGGGGACGGAAGAACTCCACGTTCACTCCTCCCGCGGCGTCGTGCGCCGAAATCCCCCTCCGCGCGAGGTAGCGCCGCATGCCGGCGGAGTTCGCGAGCACGAGATCGGCCGAGCGGATCGCCTCCCACTCGAGCGGCGCACGCTCCAGCACCGAGTAATAAACGCGCAGGGCGCCCGGGGCCCGTGCCAAGGCGAAGAGCCCCGGATCCGGCGAGATCAACACGTCCCAGTGGCGGGTCGAAAGCGAAGAGAGGGAACCGAGGGCGCCCGTGAAGGGAATCCATGCCCGCCGGGGTCCCGCGGCCTCCGGCGTCAGGAGCGCCACCTCGCAGCCGCGCCGCGTCCAGACTTCGCCCAACTCGAGGAAGCGCCGGATTCCGCCGTAGATTCCGAGATTCGGAAGCGCGACCGCGATTCGGAGAGCCCCCATGGAGCGCGGAGTTTACATTTGCCCTGTCGCGATCGGGTGGACTAAATTCCAAGACTATGGCTCGTCCGAGCGAACGATCCTGCGCCGATTGGCTGCGGCTCATCACGGCCCTGCCGGGCGTGCCCGGGCAGGAGCGCGCCGCCGCCGAAGGAATCGCGAAGGCGTTTCGCTCGGTCGCGGACCGCGTGGAGCGGGACCGGATGGGCAGCGTCTACGCCTGGATCGACGGCACGGCTGAATCCCCGCGGCCCCTGGCCCTCCTCGCCGCCCACATGGACAAGATCGGGTTCCTGGTCCGGTCGATCGAGCCCGGCGGATACCTGAGGCTCAGCGAGGTGGGCGGCTTCGACAGCCGCACGCTCCCGGGCAAGGAAGTCACGGTCCACGCGAAGCCGCCCATGGCGGCGGTCTTCGCCACGCGCCCGCCCCATCTTCAAAAGAAGGGAGAATCCGAGAAGCCGATCCCGCTCGAGGATCTCTATCTCGACACGGGCCGGCCGGAGCGGGAGGTTCGCCGCAAGGTTCCCATCGGGACGATGGTCACGCTCAGGCAGCCGCCGGTCGATCTGCTCGGGGATCGGATCGCGGCCCCCGGGATGGACGATCGCGCGGGAGTCGTCGTGATGCTCCGCGCCATCGAGCTTCTGCGGGCGAAACGGCCGGCCTGCGACGTCGTCGCTGTCGCGACGGTGGAGGAGGAGTTCGGCGTCGCCTGCCTCGGCGCGCGCACGGCGACCGAGAATCTCACCCCGGATCTCGGCATCGCGATCGACGTGAGCCACGGCGACATGGTCGGCGCGCGGGAAGGCGAGACGTTCCCTCTGGGGAGCGGCCCGGCGCTCGCGGTCGGCGGAAACATCCACCCACGGATTCTGGAAGGGCTCAGGACCTCCGCGAAGTCCTTGGGAATGCCCTTCCGCATCGAGCCCTGCCCCACGGGATCGGGGACCGACGCGATGGACATCCAGATCGCGGCGCGCGGGGTGCCGACCGCCGTGGTGGGAATCCCCTGCCGCTACATGCACAGCGGGGTCGAGACGGTGGAGCCGCGGGACGTGGATCGCTGCGCCCACCTCCTCGCGCATTACCTTTCCACGCTTTCGCCCGAGTGGAGCGCGCTCGAGGTCCTCAAGTGAGCCGAAACGGCGCGCCGCGCTTCGACGAGGTGATCCTCGAGACGATCTCGAACGCCCCGGGCGTGAGCGGCGGCGAGGAGGCGATCCGGAGCTACCTTGCGGGCCACGTGCGCGACTGGGTCGATTCGCTCGAGGTGGATCCCATGGGGAGCCTGGTCGGGCGGATCGGGCCCGCGAAGGCCGCGCGGGGCGGCCGCCGCGGTCCCCACGTCATGCTCTGCGCCCACATGGACGAGGTGGGGCTCATGGTCACGGCCGTCGAGAAGGAGGGACGGCTTCGCTTCCGGCGGGTCGGAGGGATCGATCCGCGGATCCTCCCGGGACAGGTCTTTCGCATCGGCCCGCAGGGAATCCGCGGCGTCGTGGGAGCGCTCCCGCCGCATCTTGTGCCGCGCGCCGAGCGCGAGAACGTGACGCCGGCGGAGGATCTCTACCTCGACATCGGCGCGCGATCCCGCGAGGAGGCCGAGGAGCGGGTGTCGGTGGGCGAATACGCTGCTTTCGATACGAGATACGAATCGTGGGGCTCGGTACGAAAGGGCAAGGCCTTCGATGACCGTGTCGGCTGCGCCGTGCTCGCGAGCGTCATCCGGCGCCGCCCGCCGGTCCCGGTCACCGCGGTGTGGAGCGTCCAGGAAGAGGTCGGGCTCCGCGGCGCGGCGGCCGCGGCACGCCGTGTCGCTCCCGACCTCGCGATCGTGCTCGAGGGCACGGCTTCGGGAGAAGCTCCGGGAACGCCGCGCGAAGAGCAGTATCCCTGCATGGGCCGCGGCCCCGCCCTCACGATCCAGGACCGCTCCTTGATGGCGCACGCCCGTCTCCTCGAGACGATCCGGAGCGTGGGAAAAC
>JACQPZ010000203.1 GCA_016207265.1 Candidatus Latescibacterota bacterium
GAAGATTACGAGAACGACGGATCCGACGATCCAGGAGCCAGGGGGCTTCGCGCGCGGCATCAGCATGAACGTCCCCATGGTATCACGTCGGGGACGGTCCCGCTATCGGACGCTCGGCTCGAACGCCTCCGACCGGAACGTGATCCGCCCCGCGAGGACCGTGAGTAACACGCGGCCCCGAAGCTCCCAGCCGTCGAACGGTGTGTTCCGGCCCTTCGACGCGAACTCGGAGGCGCGGACCGTCCAGCGGCGGGCGGGGTCGAACACCGTGACGTCGGCCTCGGTGCCGGCCTCGAGCGTTCCCCCGGGCCGTCCGAGCACCCGGAGCGGATTCACGGTGAGGCGCAGCAGAAGCTCGGAGAGCGAGAGATGCTTCGGCTCGACCAGCGCCTTGAGGTAGACGCCGAGCGCGGTCTCCAGTCCGACGATTCCGAAGGGCGCCGATTCGAAATCGTTGTCCTTGTCGATCTCGGTGTGCGGCGCGTGGTCGGTCGCGAGGCAATCGATCGTGCCGTCCACGACGCCCTCGATCAGCGCCTCGCGGTCCTTGGTCCCCCGAAGCGGCGGGTTCATCTTGGTTCGGGAGTCGTAGCCTTCCACGGCTTCATCGGTCAGGACGAGGTAATGGGGGGCGGTCTCCGCGGTCATCCGGATCCCGCGCGACTTGGCGCGGCGGATGATTTCTACCGACCGGGCCGCGCTCACGTGGGCGACGTGCACGTGGCCGCCGGTCAGCTCGGCGAGGAGGGCGTCGCGCGCGACGACCACCGACTCGGCCGCGGCCGGGATCCCCTTCAAGCCCAGGCGCGTCGACGCCCAGCCCTCGTGCATCACGCCGTCGCCTTTGAGATCCCGATCCTCCGCGTGCTGGATGACGGGAACGCCTAGCCCCCGCGTCAGCTCGAGCGCGCGGCGCATGACCTCGGCGTTGTGCACCGGCTTTCCGTCGTCGGAGAACGCCACGGCGCCGGCCTCCGCAAGCTCCTCGATCTCCGTGAGCGCTTCGCCGAGCTGGCCGCGGGTGACGGCCGCGACCGGGAGCACGCGCGCATGGCCCGCCTCCCGTGCCCCGCGGATCACGTACTCGATCCGGGAGCGCTCGTCCAATGGAGGCACGGTGTTCGGCATGCAGGCCACGGTCGTGAACCCGCCCCGCGCGGCCGCGAAGGTTCCCGTCTCGATCGTCTCCCGGTCCTCCTGTCCCGGCTCGCGGAGGTGGACGTGCATGTCCACGAGGCCGGGGCAGATGACGGCGCCCGCCACCGGGATCACCTCGGGGCGGGGGTGCGAACGGACCTCCGCGGGGGCGTCCTCGCCCAGACCCGCGATGCGTCCGCCCGCGATCCAGAGATCCTGGACGCGGTCGATTCCCCGCGCCGCGTCGATGATCCTACCGCCGCGGAGGCAGAGAGGGCTCGCCATGGGTCGGCTTCGCCTCCATCGCTGGGGTTTCGGCGGCCGTCTCGCCCGGGGCCTTGTGCCCCGCAAGGAGGTACAGCACCGCCATTCGAACGGCGATCCCGTTCGTGACCTGCTCCAGAATCACCGAATGCTCTCCGTCCGCCACGTCCTGGGCGATCTCGACGCCACGGTTCATCGGTCCCGGGTGCATGACGGTCACGTCGGGCTTCGCGCGCTTGAGCCGCTCACTCGTGATCCCGTACACGCGCGCGTACTCGCGGAGGGACGGGTAGAGGATGGTGCGCTGGCGCTCGAGCTGGATGCGGAGGATGTTCACCACGTCGGCGCCCTCGATCGCCTCGTCCACGCTCTTCGCCACGGCGACGCCGAAGCGCTCGACCTCGGCGGGGATCATGGTCGGCGGCCCGGCGATCGTGACGGAGGCCCCCAGCTTCGTGAGTCCCCAGATGTTGGAACGCGCCACGCGGCTGTGGGTGACATCGCCGATGATCGCGACGCGGAGGCCGGCGATCCGCCCGCGCCGCTCGCGCATCGTGTAGATGTCGAGGAGCCCTTGGGTGGGATGCTCGTGCGTCCCGTCCCCGGCGTTGATCACGCCGGCATCCAGGTTCCGCGCGAGATAGTGCGGAGCGCCGGGTGCCGTGTGGCGGATCACGACGAGGTGGATCCCCATGGCCTCGATGTTCCGCGCCGTGTCCTTGAGCGTCTCGCCCTTGGAGACACTGGAGCCCGTGGTCTGGAAGTGGACCGTGTCGGCGCTCAGCCGCTTCTCCGCCAGCTCGAAGCTGAGCCTTGTGCGCGTGCTGGCTTCGAAGAAGAGGTTCGCCGCGGTCAGCCCCCGCAGCGAGGGCACCTTGGGGATAGGCCGGTCCAGGACGTCGCGGAAGGTCCGGGCCGTATCCAGGATCGAGACGATTTCCTCGGCCATGAGATCCTCGAGGCCGAGCAGGTCCTTGCGCTGGCCGATCATCAGAGCATCTCTCCGATCGACACGCCGTCGTGGCCGTCGATCTCCTCCACGTTCACCATGATCACCTCGCGTCGCGACGTCGGGACGTTCTTCCCCACGAAGTCGGCGCGGATGGGAATCTCGCGATGCCCGCGGTCGACGATCACCGCGAGCTGGATCGCCTTCGGCCTCCCCAGGTCGATCAGCTCGTCGAGCGCCGCCCGCACGGTGCGCCCGGTGAAGAGCACGTCGTCCACGAGCACGACGATCTTGTCGTCGATGCGGCATGGAACGTCGGTGCCGCTCACGACGGGCTGATGCGCGATCGTCTGGAGGTCATCCCGATAGAGCGTGATGTCGAGGGCGCCCACGGGCGGGTCGATCCCCTCGAATTCCTTGATCTTCTTGGCCAGCCTGAGCGCCAGCGGAACGCCGCGCCGCCGGATCCCGACGAGGACGAGATCCTGGGCGCCGCCGTTTCGCTCGATGATCTCGTGCGCAATGCGCGTGACCGCGCGACGGAGTCCGTCGCCGTCCAGGATCTCCGCCTTCTCGCGGACTTGTTCCACGGATGCCTTGGGGGGCACAAGAAACCCCTTCCGGGACCGGAAGGGGTGCGATTTGCGGATGCCCCTTTCTAGTCTCTCGGAACTAGATTGAAGGGAACGGTGCCCGCGGCTCGATGCCGCGACGCGAGAATCAGAGTATCACGGGGCGGTCCGGGCGGCAAGCGCGGGATTCAGCGTCTTCGGAACGTCCTGCGGGATTTCCAGAACCCCATGAAGCTGCTAGGATTCTCGTCCCGAAGACGACCACGAAACAGGCACGCGCCGAGGGCCTATGGAACCCCATGAACGGTATCGCGTCATCCACTCCGCGGTGATCGGGGCTCTCTTGCTCATCTGGACGACCGCCGCCGCGGGTGCCCTGAACGCAAGGACTGAGGCCGCGCCGCCAGACAGACGCCCATCGCCCGCGGCGCGGGCCGGCGACAAAACCCGCGCGCTCCGGATCGCGCGCGAGTTCCGCGCTGGGGTCTACGCCCTCGCGGCGGACAGCATGGAAGGCCGGGGGCTGGACACGAAGGGGATCCACCGCGCGGCCTCCTGGATCGAGCGCGAGCTTCGCGCGCGGGGATACAGCCCCGCGTTCGGGAAAAGCTACCGCCAGCCCTTCGACGTGAAGACGGGCGTGACTCCGGCCGCGGGCAACTCGCTCGAGGGGGTGGCCGATTCCGCGTGGGTTCCGCTGGGATTCTCGAATTCCGGATCGTTCTCGGGCGAGGTCGCCTTCCTGGGCTACGGCATCGAAGCGCCGCCGGTCGGCTTCCGCGAGATGGAGGGGATCGATCTCCACGGACGAATCGCGCTCATGTTACGTTACGAGCCCCAGGAGCGGGACGACGCATCGCCTCTCGACGGGAAGAAGCCGAGCCGCTGGTCTTCGCTGCGCTACAGGGTCCTCCAGGCGCGCGAGCGCGGCGCCGCCGCCGTGATCTTCGTCACGGGACCGCTCCAGGACGAAGGTGAGGATCGGATTCCGGCGCTCAAGAATGACGGGCCGGAGAGCCCCGCCGGGATCCCGGTGATCCAGGTCAAGACCTCGGTCGCGCAGGGCTGGCTCGAGCGCGCCGGCATCGACCTCAAGCGGTTCCAGGACGCGGTCGACCGCGATCTCACGCCGCGCTCCATGGGCGCGACCGGCATCCGGCTCAAGGGAACGGTCGCGCTCGAAGCGAAATACGCGAAGACGGAAAATCTCGCCGGCGTGATTCCGGGCCGCGGGGCGCTCGCGGACGAGTACGTCGTGATCGGGGCGCACTACGACCACCTCGGATTCGGGGGCGAGCATTCGATGCGCCCCAACGAGCACGCGATCCACAACGGCGCGGACGACAACGCCTCCGGGAGCGCCGCGGCCATCCTGATCGGGGAGGAGCTGGGC
>JACQPZ010000206.1 GCA_016207265.1 Candidatus Latescibacterota bacterium
CCTGTCCCGGCGGCGCACGCCACGGCGCACGCCGCCGCGCTTGACGCCCGGCGCGGAGATTGCTAGCATGCCTCGTGCACCGTTCCTCATCCCCCGCAGCGGAGCGCGAGTCGCTCGCGTCCCCGCGACATAAGGCCGTGGGGATCATCCCCGCCCGGCTTCATTCGACCCGTCTCCCCGAAAAGGCGCTGCAGGATCTCGGCGGAGCGCCCCTCATCGTTCGCGTCATGGAGCGCGTTCGCCAGGCCGCGGCGATCCGGAAGGTCTGGGTCGCGACCGACAGCCCGCGCATCGCCGAAGCGGTCCGGTCCGCGGGGGGCGACGTGATCATGACGCGCGCGGAGCTTCCATCGGGCCTCGACCGCGTGGCGGAAGCGGCGCGGGAAGTCGGCGACGAGATCATCGTGAACATCCAGGGCGACGAGCCGTTCGTGTCGCCGGCGGGCCTCGCCCATCTCGTGTCGCTGTTCGAGGATCCGAACGCGCGGATCGCCACCCTGGCGGCTCCGTTCCCGCCCGCGTCGGATCCCTCCGATCCGAACCGAGTCAAAGTGGTATTGGACCGCGCGGGCCGGGCTCTCTATTTTTCGCGATCGCCGATTCCCCACGGGGCGGGCGGGGATCTCCCCGCGCTGCTTCACGTCGGAGTCTACGCGTATCGGCGCGAGACGCTGCTCGACCTCGCGCGCTTCGGCCCCTGCCCCCTCGAGCGCGCGGAGGGGCTCGAGCAGCTTCGGGCCTTGTGGCACGGGATTCCGATTCACGTCGCGGTGGGTAGCTACGGTTCCCTGGGGATCGACACTCCCGAGGATCTCGACCGGGCGAGGCTTCAGTACGGGACGCGGAGGGAAACGAGATGACCAAGTTCGTCTTCGTTACCGGTGGGGTGGTCTCTTCGCTCGGTAAGGGCATCGCGGCCTCCTCGATCGGCTCGCTCCTGAAGAGCCGCGGGCTCGACGTCACGATCCAGAAGTTCGATCCCTACCTGAACGTCGATCCCGGCACGATGAGCCCCTACCAGCACGGAGAGGTCTTCGTGACCGACGACGGCGCCGAAACCGACCTGGACGTCGGGCACTACGAGCGCTTTCTCGGCGTCTCGATGCACCGCGAGAACAACGTGACCGCAGGGCAGATCTACGACGCGATCATCCAGAAGGAGCGACGCGGCGATTACCTGGGACGCACGGTGCAGGTGATCCCGCACGTCACCGACGAGATCAAGTCGCGGATGCTCGGGATCACGCGCCAGGGGCAGGTGGACGTGGCGATCGTCGAGATCGGAGGAACGGTCGGGGACATCGAGAGCCTTCCCTTCCTGGAGGCGATCCGGCAGCTGAGGCTCGAGCTCAAGCGCGAGAACACCCTCTTCGTCCACGTGACGCTCGTCCCGCACCTAGGCGCGGCGCGCGAGATCAAGACGAAGCCCACGCAGCACTCGGTCAAGGAGCTTCGGGCGATCGGCATCCAGCCCGACATCCTGCTCTGCCGGACCGAGATCCCGCTCCCCGACGAGGTGAAGGAGAAGATCGCCCTCTTCTGCAACGTTCCGAAAGAAGGCGTCATCGAGGCGATCGACGTGGCGTCCATCTACGAGATCCCGCTCATGTTCCACCGCGGGGGGCTGGACGATCTGATCGTCGAGTATCTGCGCATTCCCTCCGGCCCGCCGGATCTCCGCGCCTGGCAGGCGTTCGCGGAGCGGCTCAAATCCGCGAAGGAGCAGGTCGTCGTCGCCGTGGTAGGGAAATACACGCACCTGCGCGACGCGTACAAGAGCATCAACGAGGCGATCGCGCACGCGGGCGCCGCGAACGGCGTGTCGGTCAAGATCGATTGGGTCGATTCGGAGCGGGTCGAGATGGACGGCCCTCCGGCGCTCCTGGGGCAGGTCCACGGAATCCTCATTCCCGGCGGCTTCGGGGACCGGGGAACCGAAGGGATGGTCCAAGCCGCGCGCTACGCACGGGAGCGGAACGTCCCGTTCTTCGGAATCTGCCTCGGGATGCAATGCGCCGTGATCGAATTCGCGCGCGACGTCGCCGGGCTAGACGGAGCCGATTCGTCCGAGTTCCGGGCGGACACGCCCCATCCCGTGATCGACCTCCTCGAGTCGCAGCAGGGTGTCTCGAAGAAGGGCGGGACGATGCGGCTCGGCGCCTACGCATGCGACCTCGAGGGAGGGAGCCACGCCGCGATCGAATACCGCGCGGCGCAGGTGTCGGAGCGCCACCGCCACCGCTACGAATTCAACAACCGGTATCGGGGAACCCTCGAGGCGAAGGGGCTCAGGGTATCGGGCGTCTACAAGGAGTTGGATCTCGTCGAGATCGTGGAGCTTGAGGGTCACCCCTGGTTCGTGGGCGTGCAGTTCCATCCGGAGCTTCGCTCCCGCCCGGACGAGCCGCATCCTCTGTTCCGGGGATTCATCCGCGCGGCGGTGGAAGAGCGGCGCCGCAGAGAAGGCGCGTCCGCCGCCAAGGGCGTCGGAAGCGCGCCCGTGAAGCCGTAGGAGGTTCCGGCGTGCGCCTCATGTGGCATCCGTTCCCGGTCGGCCCCGTCGACCTTCTGCCCTCGCGGCTCGCGCTCATCGCGGGCCCCTGCGTCCTCGAGGATCCCGGCATGGCCGAGGAGGTTGCCGAAGAGGTCAAGCGGATCGCCGAGCGGTTGGACCTCGCGTTCGTGTTCAAGGCCTCCTATTCCAAGGCGAACCGCTCGTCGGGCGCGAGCTATCGCGGTCCGGGCCTCGAGGAGGGGCTCGCGACGCTGGGGCGGATCCGGGATCGGGTGGGAGTCCCCGTCACGAGCGACGTGCACGAGACCTCGGAGGTCGGAGCCGCGGCCGAGGTCCTGGACCTGATCCAGATTCCCGCGTTCCTCTGCCGGCAGACGGCGCTGATCGAAGCGGCGGCGCGATCGGGGAAGCCGGTGCACCTCAAGAAAGGACAGTTCCTGGATCCGGGGGCGATGGGCTACGCGGTCGAGAAAGCCCGGGCCGCCGGCGCGCCGGGCGTGATCGTGACCGAGCGCGGGACGGCGTTCGGGTACGGGGATCTGGTGGTCGATTTCCGGGGAATCGCCATCATGAAGCGGTTCCGGTGTCCCGTCTTTTTCGACGCGACCCATTCGGTGCAACGGCCCGGCGGCATCGAGACCTTAGGGCAGCGCGAGTTCGTTCCCGTGCTCGCCCGGGCGGCGATCGCCGCCGGCGCGGACGGCATCTTCATTGAGACGCACCCCGATCCTCCGAAGGCGCGTTCCGACCGGGACTGCCAGTGGCCGCTCAAGGATTTGGCCGCGTTGCTCCAATCCTTGATGGAAATCCGACATTCCATTTCCGATAGGCGGTTTATGGAGGCCATGGAGCCGTGATCCCGAAGATCGCATCCGGGTCCGCCGAGGCCCGCGGCGCCGATACCGCGAACGCCGTCGCCTGGGCGAGGGAGGTGCTCGAGGGGGAGGCGGAGGCGATCCTCGGGCTCCGGGAGCGCCTCGGCCCCGCCTTCGAGCGCGCGGTGACCCTGCTGCTCGAGGTCAGGGGCCAGGTGCTCACCTCGGGGGTGGGAAAATCCGGCCTCGTGGCCAAGAAGATCGCCGCGACTCTGACCAGCACCGGGACCCCGTCCAATTTCGTCCATCCCGTCGACGCGGTCCACGGCGATCTGGGAATCGTCTCCTCGAAGGACGCGGCGGTCCTCCTCTCGAAGAGCGGCGAGACCCCAGAGCTTCTGGGGCTCGTTCCGGCCTTTCGCAGGAGAGGCGTTCCCACGATCACGATGACCTGCCAGGCGGGTTCGGCGTTGGCGCGAAGCTCGGATTGCGTCCTGGATCTGGGAAAGCTCCGTGAGGCCTGCCCCGAGGATCTCGTTCCGACCACTTCGACGACGGCCGCCTTGGCCCTGGGAGACGCGCTCGCCGTCGTGCTGCTTCGGATGAAGGGATTCTCGCGCGAGGACTTCGTGTTCTTCCATCCCGGGGGCGTCCTCGGTCAGACCGCCATGCTCCGAGTCGCGGACCTGATGCACGGGGGCGACGCGCTCCCCAGCGTCGGGGCCGAAGCGACGCTCCGGGAAGCGCTCCTCGAGATCCTGAGAAAAGGGCTTGGGATGACGACCGTGGTGGACGGCGGGGGAACCCTCTGCGGCATCCTGACGGACGGCGATCTCAAGCGGATTCTCCTCCAGGGAACGGCGAGCCTCGAACAGCCGGTGGGCCACGTCATGTCCACGGCTCCGCGGACGATCGAGGGCGACGCGCCGATCGCCCAGGCGGTCCGGCGGATGGAGGAGAACGAGCCGGGCGCGATCACGTCGCTCGTGATCGTGGACGAGCGTGGAGCGCCCCGAGGGGTGATCCATCTTCACGACTGTCTCGGTGCGGGCGCGCGGGTTCCCTGAGCGAGGCCGGCCCGGTCGGCCCGGCTGGCCGGGTGGCGGAACGCCGTGCTAACGTTCCCGGCCGCCTCCGTGCGGATGGTCGTGACGCTCGCCGTGGCGGTCCTCGGGTGCCAGTCGCGGACGGCTCCGACGCCGAGCGGCGCAGGACTCCGGATTCCGGATCAGGAGGCGCGCGATTTCACGCTCACGGAAACGTCGGAGGGCAGGAAGAACTGGACCCTGTGGGCGTCGTACGCGGCGATGTACAACGATCGAAACCTCGTGGACGCGCAGACGGTCCGCATCGAGTTCTTCGATGACAAGGGAAAGCGCTACTCGACGCTCACGGCCAACCAGGGTCTCGTGGACCAGCGGACGAACAACCTGGAGGCGCGGGGGAACGTGCGGATCCTCACCGAGACCGGAGTGAGCATGGAGACCGATTCCCTGAGATGGCTGAACCGCGTCCAGAGAATCGTGTCCCAGGCGTTCGTCCGCGTGACGAGGAATCGGGACGTGGTTACGGGCTACGGCTTCGAGAGCTCGCCTAACCTCGACAACTTCCATATTCAAAGGGAGGTGCGGGCGGAAGTTCGCGAAGAAGTCAAGGACGGGGATCGATCCCGGCCATGACGGGTCTCGAAGGGCGGAGCCTCGAGCGGTATTACGGCCAATGGAAGGTGGTCAACCAGGTCTCCATCGAGGTGCAGCGGGGAGAGGTGGTCGGTCTGCTCGGGCCGAACGGGGCGGGGAAGACCACGACCTTCTATCTCATCGTGGGACTGCTTCGCGTGGACGGGGGACAGATCCTCGTGGACGGGCGGGATATCACCCGGATGCCGATGCACGAGCGCGCCAGGATGGGGATCGGCTACCTGGCGCAGGAGCCGTCGATCTTCCGCAAGCTCACGGTTCGGGAGAACATCCTCGCGATCCTCGAAACCCTGCCGATAACGAAGGCGGAGCGGTCGGAGCGGCTCGGGCAGCTCCTCGAGGAGCTCAACATCGCCCACCTGGCGGATCGGAAGGGGTATAACCTCTCGGGAGGAGAGCGGCGGCGCGTCGAGATCACCCGCGCGCTCGTGACGCATCCCAAGTTCCTGCTTCTCGACGAGCCGTTCGTCGGGATCGATCCCATCGCGGTCGCCGAGATCCAGGACATCGTCGGGCGGCTCAGGCGGCGCGGCCTCGGAATCCTGATCACCGACCACAACGTCCGGGAGACGCTGAGCACGACCGACCGCGCGTACATCATGTTCGAGGGCAAGATCCTCCTCGAGGGGACGAGCCAGGAGCTGGCGGAGGATCCGATCGCCCGGCAGATCTACCTGGGTGAGCGCTTCCGGCTGGACTGAGGGAAATCTCGGATGGAAATGAAGCACAGCTTGAGCATGCAGCAGAAGCCGACGCTGATCATGACCCAGCGTCTCCAGCAGGCGCTCAAGCTGCTCCAGATGCCCACGCTCGAGCTCCAGCAGGCCCTGAAGATGGAGCTGGAGCGGAATCCGCTCCTCGAGGAGGTGGACGAGGTCGAGGAGGTCCAGGAGATCGAGGAGGTCAAGAAGGAGGTCGGGCAAACGGAGGCGGAAGCCCCGGACCCGGCGCCCAAGGAAGACCAGGAAATCGACTGGGGCGAGCTCTGGCCGGACCAGTTCGAGACGGTCTCCGCGCCCCGCGTCACCGACGGGGACGCGGAGTTCTACGAGCGCGTTCCCGTCACGGTGAGGAGTCTCGGAGACCACCTCTCGGAGCAGCTCAGGCTCAGCGATCTGGACGAACGCGGCCTCGAGATCGGGGATTACCTGATCGGCTCGCTCGACGAGAACGGCTACCTCCAGACCTCGGTCGAGGAGGTCGCGGAGACGTTCGGCGTGGCACCCGAGAAGGTCGAGGAGGTGCTCGCGGTCATCCAGACCTTCGAGCCGTCCGGCGTCGGCGCGCGGAATCTCCAAGAGTGCCTCTGGATCCAGATCGTCCAGAAGAAGATGGAGAGCACGCTGGCCGGCAGGATCATCCAGGAGCAGTTCGATAACCTGCTCGCGAAGCGCTTCTCCGAGATCGCGCGCAATCTCAAGTGCACGGTCGAGGACGTCCAGGCCGCGAGCGACCTCATCGGCACGCTCGACCCGAGACCCGCGCAGGAGATCGCCGCGGAAGAGACCCGCTACGTGGTCCCGGACCTGATCGTGGATCGCGTCGGAGAGGATTTCGTCGTCGTGCTGAACGACAAGAACGTGCCCCGCCTCAGGATCAGCAACGCCTACCAGCAGATGCTCCGGAACAAGAACTCGACCCGGGACGATACGCGGAAATACATCACCGAGAAGCTGAACTCCGCCAAGTGGCTGATCCAGACGATCGAGCAGCGGCGCAAGACGATGATCAAGGTCATGCGCCGGATCGTCGAGGAGCAGCGCGATTTCTTCGAACGGGGCGTGGAGGGGCTCAAGCCGCTGACCCTCCAGCAGATCGCGAACCAGATCGGCATGCACGAGTCGACCGTGAGCCGGGTCACGACCAGCAAGTACGTTCAGACGCCGCGGGGCGTCTTCGAGCTCAAGTACTTCTTCTCGAGCGGGCTTCAGACGGAGGAAGGGGACGACGTGTCCGCGAAGGTCGCGAAGGAGAAGATCGCGCACCTGATCCAGGGGGAGGACAAGCTCGAGCCCTTGAGCGACCAACGGATCGCCGAATTGCTGCACGAGCACGGACTGAAGATCGCGAGGCGGACGGTCGCCAAGTACCGGGAGGCGCTGCGCATCCTCCCGGCCCGCGCCCGGCGCCGCTACACCTAGGTCAGGAGCACGAGAGCCCCGGACCGGCTCAGGGGGGTTGGATGCAGATCACGATCAAGGGGCGGCACTGGAAGGTGACTCCCGACTACCGCGAGTACGCGGAGCGGCGGATCGAGAAGCTCCAGCGCTACTTCGCGCACCTGATCCGCGCGCAGCTCACCGTGACGGAGGAGGGCTATCGCCATCTGGCCGAGCTCCGCATCGTGGGAAACGGCGTGGACCTCAGGGGGCGGGCCCAGGATCCGGATCCCCGCGTCGCGCTCGACTCCGTGCTCGAGAAGCAGGAACAGGCGCTGAAGCGGCGCAAGGACCGGCTGAAGGACAAGAAGAAGCGCGGGGAGACCCTCCGGCGCGAGGCGATCCCGCCGCTTGCGGCCGCGTCGTCACGGAAGGAGCGGGGAGGAATCCGCGTTGTGCGCACGAAGGCGGCGCAGCGCACGTTGACCGTGGATCAGGCGATCCGCGCGCTGCTCAAGGGCCGGCACCCGATCCTCGCGTTCTCGGAGGCGGATTCGGGGGGCCTCAAGGTCGCATACCGCATGGATGACGGTCAGGTGGGACTGCTTGAACTCGATTAGCGCGCCTCAGATCACGGTCGCACAGCTCTACGAGCAGCAGCATGAGAACCTGTCGCTCGAGCTTCTCACGACCTCGCTCGAATCGCGCGTCCCGATCACCGTGAGCGACATCAATCGCCCCGGCATGGCGCTCATGGGATATCCGGAGAACTTCCTCTTCGAGCGGATCCAGATCCTGGGCCGCACGGAGATCGCCTATCTGGGAACCCTCGGCGCCCGCGGCCGTTCGGAAGCCCTCGACCGCGTGTTCGCCTTCGCGATGCCGTGCATCATCGTCACGAAGGGGCTTCCGCTCCCGGACGGGCTTCTGGATCGGGCGAACCGGAACCAGGTTCCGGTGCTCCGCACGACGCAGGATACGACCCCGTTCATCCACCAGCTCACCGCATACCTCGACTGGGTGTTCGCTCCGTACGTGACGACCCACGCCTCGCTGGTCGACGTCTACGGCGTCGGGCTGCTCTTCACCGGCCGGAGCGGGATCGGAAAGAGCGAGACGGCGCTCGATCTGGTGGAGCGCGGACACCGCCTCGTCGCGGATGACGTGGTCCGGATCACGCGGCGGCACGGCGACATCCTGATCGGCATGTGCAACGAGGTCCTGAAACACACGATGGAGATCCGTGGGCTCGGCGTGATCGACGTCCAGTCGATCTTCGGGATCCGCGCGATCCGGGCCCAGAAGCGCGTGGAGGTCGAAGTGCATCTGACCGAGTGGGACAGCAAGGCCGACTACGAGCGCGTCGGGCTCGACGAGATGCACGCGACGTACCTGGACGTGGAGATCCCGCTGGTCACGGTTCCGATCCTCCCGGGGAAGAACATCACGGTCATCGCCGAGGTGATTTCCCTGAACCACCTCGTGAAGGTCTACGGCTACCATCCGGCCCGCGCGCTGAACGAACGGTTGATGGAAAACATGAGGCTGAGGCTTCTGTCGAGCCCGTTGGTTCGGGACGACACGGAGTGACGGTGGCGACCC
Source organism: Candidatus Latescibacterota bacterium (assembly GCA_016207265.1). GTDB lineage: Bacteria > Eisenbacteria > RBG-16-71-46 > SZUA-252 > SZUA-252 > WS-7. Next base: position 8,732 of record JACQPZ010000206.1, read on the forward strand.
GGGCCCACGCGCGGCACCGTCCGTTCGCGCTCCTCGTCACGCACGCGGGGCTGGGCGCGGAGTTCGTCCGGACGGCGGAAGCGATCCTCGGAGCGCAAACCGACGTCTCGATTCTCAGCAATGACGGCTATTCGAGCGAGGACCTGGCCCGGGCCATCGAGGAGCGCGTCCGGTCGGTCCCGCGGGACCGTCCGGTCGTCCTGTTCACCGACCTGGCCGCGGGGAGCTGCGGCATCGCCTCCCGGCGCGCGGAGCACGGCTCGCGCGTGGTCCGGAAGATCACGGGAATCAACCTGCCCATGCTGCTCGAGTTCTTCCACTACCGCGACACGCTTCCCTTCGACGAGCTCTTGCCGCGCCTGGAAGCCAAGGGGAAAGCCGGCATCGTCGTCCACTAGCGTGCCGCTCCTGCTCGCGCGGATCGACGACCGGCTCATCCACGGCCAGGTGGCGCACGGGTGGGGTGCCACGCTCCGCCCCACGTGGATCGCGATCGTGTCCGACGAGCTCAGGTCCGACCGCCCGCGGGCCGATCTCTATCGGTTCGCGGCACCCGAAGGGGCGCGGGCCGTCGTCCTCTCGGTGGCCGAGGCTCTTGCGCCGGGCGTTCGCGCGACCGTGGAATCGGAGCGGGCCTTCCTCCTGTTTCCCGGACCGGAGGAGCCGCTCAAGCTCAAAGAGGGTGGATTCCCGTTGGAAGAGGTGAACGTCGGCGGGATTCACTTCGCCGAGGGGCGGCACGCGGTGCTCCCGTACGTCTACGTGGACGAGAACATCCGGGAGACGCTCCTGCGCCTCGCCGGGCTGGGCGTCCGCCTGATCGCCCAGGATCTCCCGACAAATCCGGCGAGGCGGCTCGAGCCCCTCCTCGGCGGGGCGGCGTGATGCCGGCGGAAGGCGGACCGGTCCGTCTCGCCGTCGTGATCCACAACCACCAGCCGGTCGGAAACTTCGACTCGGTCTTCTCCGATGCGACCGAGCGCGCCTACCGGCCCTTCCTCGACGCCCTCGCGCGCCACCCCGGGGTCCGCATCGCGATGCACTGGTCGGGAAGCCTCCTCGAGTGGCTCGAGCGGGGCGCTCCCGGACTGCTCGATCGTCTGGGCGAGCTCAGCGCGCGCGGCCAGGTGGAGCTTCTCTCCGGCGCGTTCTACGAGCCGATCCTCCCCGCGATCCCGTCATGGGACCGGCGGGGCCAGATCGAACGGATGAACGAGTACCTGAGATCCCGCTTCGGAGCGCGGCCGCTCGGGATGTGGATCGCGGAGCGGGTCTGGGAGCCGGACCTGCCGGACGCGATCGCGAGGGCGGGAATCGAGTACACGCTCCTCGACGATCACCATTTCCTCCTCGCCGGCGAGCCGGCGGAATCGCTCCGGGAGCCCTATTGGGTGGAGACGGCGCTTAAGCGCGTCGGCGTGTACCCGATCGAGCGGGAGCTGCGGTACCGGATTCCCTTCCAGCCCGTGCCCGCCCTGCTCGATTTCCTGGGCTCGACGGCGGGCGGCCCGAACGAGGTCCGCGTGTTCGGGGACGACGGGGAGAAATTCGGGGTCTGGCCGCGCACATCGGAATGGGTCTACCGCGACGGATGGCTCGAGGCATGGCTTGAGGCGCTCGAGGCGCGCGAGGATGTGGAGGCGGTGCCGCTCGGGGAAATCTGGCGCGGCGCGCCCCCGCGAAGAAGCGTGGCGCTCCCGGCGGCGAGTTATCCCGAGATGATGCTCTGGGCGCTGCCGCCCGAACGCCGGCACGACGTCGAGGCGGACCAGCGCTGGCTCGAGGGGCAGGGGAGGGCCGATCTCGCGCGCAGGATCGCGGGCGGGACCTGGCGCCAGTTCCTCGCGCGCTATCCCGAGGCGCGCCGGGTCCACCGTCGGGTCGCCCGGGTGAGCCTGCGGATCGAGCGCATGCGTCCGTCCGCCTCCTCTCTCGGGGATCGGGAGGATGCGCGGCGCGAGATCCACAGGGCGCAGTGCAACTGTTCGTATTGGCACGGCGTGTTCGGCGGATTCTACCTGCCGCATCTTCGCCAATCGGTTCACGAGCATCGGTTGCGCGCGGAAACGCTCGCCGACCGGGCGGAGGGTTCCGCGGCGGGCTGGAACGTCGAGCGCGCGGACGAGGAACTGTGGATCCGATCGCCCCGGATCGCGATCACGGTCAGCCTGGAGGACGGCGGCTCGATCACCGAGATCGCCGACCGGCGACGCCCGTTCGACTTCGCGGGAGTCATCGCGCGCCGACGCGAGGCCTACCACGCCGACGTGGTCGAGGCTCATGCGGCGGAAGCCGCCACCCGGGCTCGCGGATCCGGTGCGGGGCCCGAGACGATCCACGCCGCGATCCAGGTCAAGGAGCCGGGGCTTCAAGCGCTCCTCCGGTATGACGAGCGGCTGCGATCCGCGTCGCAGGAGTGGTTGGTCTCCGAACGGGATCTCGCCGCGGCCGGTGGGCTGGGCGCCGTGTTGGGATCGGGCCCGGTCGGGATCCGGTTCGCGGAGGCCCCGAACGAACGCGCCGCGCGGCCCCGGCCTGCGGACGGCGGTGCGCCGTTCGTTCGCCTCGTGGCCGCGCGCCCGGGCGCCGCGCCGCTCCGCAAGGAGGTCGGCCCCGGCCGGGACGACCGCGAGTTCGAGGTACGTTTCGCCGGATTCGGCGGCTTCTGGCTCGTGAGCGAATGGAACATGAGCCTCCTCACCGGGGACGCGCCGGGACGTCGTCTCACGATCCGGACCGGTGGATCGACGCGCCATCTCGCGCCCGGCTCGCAGGGCGAGGCGGAGTCGGCCGCGTCGATCCGCCTCGAGGATTCCGAATACCTGAAGCTTGCGCTCACCCTCGATCTCGAGCCCCAAGCCCGGATCGAGTGGGAGCCGGTGGAGACCGTCTCGCTCTCCGAATCCGGGGTGGAGCGCGTCTATCAGGGGTCCTCATTCCGGATCGGCTGGCGCCCGAGCCCCGAAGGGAAGGCGCGGATCCGCGCCCGAATCGAAGAGGTGCCCCCTGGTTCCTGATCTCGTTCGGATCGCGCTGCTGGGCGGCGTGCTCGCGACCGACCGCGGCGCGGGCTGGAACCTGATGCTCAGCCAGCCGCTCGTCGGAGCATGCCTGGCCGGAGCACTCCTGAATCCAGGCCCCCAGTGGGAGCTCTGGGCGCTGCGGATCCCGATCGGAGTCGGAGTGCTGCTCCAGCTCCTTCTCACGGATCCCGCGTTGCCCGCGGCGCAGCGCCCGCGCGATGCGGCGACGGCCGGGGTGATCGGCGTTTCGGTCGCGCTGCTCGGCCTGGAGCGACTCCATCCGTCGCTCCCGGTCTCGACCGGAGGGATTCTCTGGGTCGTGATCGGAACGATCACGGGACTTCTCGTCGCGATCGCGGGCGGCTGGATGGACCGGTCCGCGCGTGCGGCGACGGCATCGCGACTCGCCCGCGCGGACGATCTCGCGCGGGAAGGAAGGGTTGCCTCCTTCGAGGCTCTTTTCTGGGGCGGGGTATTCAGGATCTTCCTGCGCGGCGCGATCTGGTCCGCGGGGGCGACCGCCGTGGGCGTCGCCCTTTCCGTGGCGTTTCTGCCCCATATGGCGCTCCTCGTCACCGGACCCAGGACCGGACTCCTCTTCGCGGTGATCATGGGTCTCGCGCTCGGAGCCGGGTGGCACACGCACGTTCGAGCGCGCTCAAGCGGCGTCCGCTGGGCCGCGATCGGCGCCCTGACGACCCTCATTCTGCTGCTCCGATTCCGCGGGGGGGAACCATGACGCAGGCTCCGTCGCTTCGCGGCGCCGATCTCGCGAAGGTGACGTCGCGTTCGCTCTACCTTCAGGCGCTCTTCACGTCCGAGCGCCAGCAGGGTCCCGGATTCGCCTTCGCGCTCCTCCCCGTGATCCGCCGGCTCTACCCGGGATCCGAGGACCGCGGACGCGCCTTGGGCCGTCACCTCGGTTTCTTCGGGACCCATCCGGTCCTTGCGGGCTACGTGCTCGGCGTGGCGGCGCGCCTGGAGGAGCGGCGCGCGCAGGGCGGGCCGGTCGACGAGGACGGGATCGAGCGGGCGAAACGCTCGCTCGCGAGCCCGCTTGCGGCGCTCGGAGACCCCCTCTTCTGGGTCACGCTGAGGCCGCTCGCCGGGCTCGTCGGAATCCTGGGCATGGCGTTCCTCCCGCCCGCCGATCCCTCCGGGCCGGATCCCCGCGTGCTGGTCTGTCCACTGCTCGCGCTTTTGACGTACAATGCCGTCGCGTTGCCGTTTCGGGTCGCGGGCGTGCCGCGGGGCTACGCGCTGGCCGACGATCCGGTGACGCTTCTCCGCTCGCTCAAGCTCGCGGGTTGGAAGCAGGTCCTCGATCGCGTCGGAGCGTTCGGCTACGGAACGCTCGCGGCGCTCGTGCTCGCGGCGATGAGCGGGAGCGTCGATCCGCTGGGACGGGGACCCGCGCACGTCGCGTCCGTTCTGGCTCCGTTCGTGCTCGGAGCGGTGGGGGCCGCGGCGGGGCTCAAGCGCTGGCCGGGGCGGGGCGTCGAGATCGCGCTCGCAGCATTGCTCCTGGCCCTGATCGTCTCGACCCGCGTCTAGGGGCCCTGCGCGTCACATGCTGGAACAGACCGTCACGATCCAGAACCGACTCGGGCTTCACGCGCGCGCCTGCTCCGTATTCGTCAAGGAGGCCGCCAAGTACGCGTCCCATGTCTCGATCATTCGCGACGGGTTGGAAGTGAACGGCAAGAGCATCCTGGGCGTGATGATGCTCGCGGCCGAAATGGGCGCCCAGATTATCCTCCGCGCCGATGGGAAGGACGAGGAGGAGGCTCTCGAGGCTCTCGTGCGGATCGTCAACGACAAGTTCGGCGAGGAATGATCGTCCAACAGGGAATCGCCGCATCCCCCGGGATCGGTATCGGCCCGGTCCACATCGTGGACCCCGAGGAATCGGACGCTGGGGAGCACGACGGCTGCGTCCTGGACGCCGCCTCCGAGCAGGAGCGCTTCCGCAGGGCGATCACAACGAGCCTCGAGGAAGTGCGCGAGCTGCGCGAGAAGATCGCGCTCGAAACCGGAGAGGAGCAGGCGCGGATCCTCGACGCCCAGATCGACATCCTGAAGGATCCGGACGCCACCTCGCAAACCCTGGAGGCGATCGCGCGCGACCGCAAGCCCGCCGCGTTCGCCTACCGGAAGATTCTGACGGCGGTCGCCGCCCGTCTGGACGAATCGGACGGGGAATACCATCGCGGCCGCGCCATCGACGTCCGGGACGTGCGCCGGCGCGTGATCGCCCATCTGGGCGGCGTGCGGGCACACTCGCTTCGCGATCTCACGGAGCCGTCCTTGATCGTGGCGTCGGACCTGCCGCCGAGCGAGATGGCGCTCTTGCCGCGCGACAAAGCGCTCGGGTTCGCGACGGATCTGGGCGGGAGAACCTCGCACACCGCGATCATGGCGCGGGCGCGGGGAATCCCCGCCGTCGTGGGCTTGAAGGGCGCGACCCGCGCGGCGCGGCAGGGCGCGACCGCCATCGTGGACGGGACGCGCGGCATCGCAATCTTCGATCCCGATTCCGAGACGCTCGCCGAGCACGCGCGCAAGCGCGAGCGCTACCGCGAGCTTGCCGCGAATCTGGTGAAGCTCAAGGATCAGCGTTGCGTCACGTCCGACGGCCGCGTCGTGGAGCTGGGCGCGAACCTCGAGGTCCCGGAGGAGCTGCCCGGAATCCTCGAGAGCGGCGCGGACGGGATCGGGCTCTATCGCACGGAGTTCTTCTATCTCGCCCGCAAGCAGCTGCCCACGGAGGAGGCGCAATTCAGCGCCTACCGGTCGATCGTTGAGGTGATGCATCCCCGGCCGGTCATCATCCGCACCCTCGACGTGGGGGGAGACAAGTTTGCCTCCTACCTCGGCACTCCGATCGAGAAGAATCCGTTTCTGGGAATGCGGGGGCTGCGCTTCTCGCTCCAGCGTGAGGAGATCTTCCGGACCCAGCTTCGCGCCATTCTGCGA
>JACQPZ010000007.1 GCA_016207265.1 Candidatus Latescibacterota bacterium
CAGCTGAAGAGCACGTCCTCGGCGTACCTGCAGCGGGACGTCCGCGAGGATCTCAAGGCGCGCCTCGCGCGCATCGAGGGGCACGTCCGAGGGGTCCGCGAAATGCTCGAGCAGGACGAGTCCTGCGAGGACCTCATGATCCAGCTCGCCGCGATCCGGTCCGCGACGACACAGGTCATCGTGAAGCTCTTCGAGGGCCACATGGAGACTTGCGTGAAAGCGTGTGTGCAAACAGGGAAGGGTCAGGAGGCGCTCGGCGGCCTCACCTCGGCCCTCGGAACGCTCCTGAAGCAGGTCTGAGAGAGGAGAGCACGAAATGAAAGATCGTTCAGTTCTGGCTGGGTCGCTGCTCGCGGGTCTGTTGGCGTCCGCGTGCTGCATCGGGCCCCTCGTGTTGGGCGTCCTGGGCCTCGGATCGTTGGGCCTTGGCGCCGCACTCGAGCCCTACCGGCCCTGGTTCCTCGGCGTGACCGCCGTCTTCCTCGCGATCGGCTTCTACCTCGCCTACCGCCCGCGGCCCGAGGCTTCGTGCGCGCCGGGCGAGGCCTGCGCCACAAGGCCCGCGGGGCGGCGGAACCAGCGGCTCATTCTCTGGATCGTGACGGCGCTCACGATCGGAGTCGCGACTTATCCCAATTGGGGCGCTGCGATCTCGCGACCAAGCGCGGCGAACGCGGTGGCGGTTCCGGCCTCGGTCGTGACCCTCGATGTCACCGGCATGTCCTGCTCGGCCTGCGCGGTCTCGATCGAGAAGGAACTGCGAGCGGTGCCGGGCGTCTCGGATGCCCAGGTGGACTTCGAGAAGGCAAAGGCCACGGTTCAGCTCAACTCATCACACCCAGATCTCCAGATTCTCGTGGCCGCGGTGGAGAAGGCCGGCTACCACGCGACTCCCGCAACGCAGTGACCCCAACCCACGAAAGGAAGCGAGCATGGCACTTCTGAAATCCCGCGAGGCCAGCGAATCCGTCACGAAGGAGCTGGCGCGCATGAGTCCTGAGATCACCGCCGGCATCACGAAGATGCGACAGGTGGCCTACGCATCAGGAGAGGTTCCGGGCAAGTACAAGCTGCTCACCGCCGCGGCGATCTCGGTCGCGATCCGGTGCGAGCCGTGCATCCGCGCGTATGTGGAGTGGGCGGCAAAGAAGGGGGCGTCGAAGCAGGAGCTGATCGAGTTCCTCAACGTCGCCATGACGATGCAGGGTTGTCCGGGAGAGGAATGGTCCCTCAAGGCGCTGCAGGCCTACGACGAGCTGATCGAGGGCAAGGCCGTATCCTCGGACGGCTGCTGCGCCCACTGAGCGGGCCGGAAGGAGACCATCCATGAGCCAGACGGCGAGATTGTTGTCACGGGGGTTGGTGCTGGGCGCCCTGGTCGCGACTGCCGTCCTGTTGGCCGGTGGTCCGCGCCCGGTCGCCGCGCAGTGCTGCGCGCTGCCGGATCACGCGTCCGCGGCGGCGGCGAAGGGATCCGTCGCCGGCCCGGACTCTGTTTGCGTCCTCGAGATCTCGGGCATGACCTGCGGGGCTTGCGCCGCGCACGTACAGAAGGCGCTCTCCGGAGTGAAGGATGTGAAGGAGGCGAAGGTCTCCTACGAAAACAAGAGGGCCATCGTGAGCGTGGCGAAGCCGTCCTCGAAGGCAAAGGCGCTCGTCAAGGCGGTGCGGAAGGCCGGCTACGGCGCTCGCGTGACGAGCAAGGGCGTCTCCGAGTCGAAGAACGATGCGCCGGGAGACAAGAAGTCATCCGCCTCCTCCCCGCGGCAGTCCATTCCGAGCGGTAACCGCGCCCGTGTGGCACAGGCGGGATAGGCAGGAACGTATGGCGAGCCCAGGCGGCTCGCCGAATCCGCTGGTTTCGAGGTTGACATGCAAACCCGTGAAGCTCATCTCACTCGAACGCGCATTTTGATCGCGTCGGCCGCCTGGCTCCTCGCCTTCGTAGCCCTGAACGTCTCCGGGTGCAAGAAGGGATCGGCGCCGCTCGCGCCCGCGTCACCGCCGTCTCCGCCCGTATCGAACACGGCCCCGGAGATCATGAGCCTGACCGTGGACCCATCCCAGATCCTGTACGGACATAGTGCGGACGTTACGGCGGATGCCCGAGATGCCGATGGGGATGGTCTCACGTACAACTGGAGCGCGGGCCTGGGGACTCTCTTCGGCTCGGGGAATCACGTCGTCTACTCTTCGGCGGCGTGCTGCGCCGGATCCGACCAGATTCGTCTGACCGTGACCGACGGGCGCGGAGCCTCCGCCTCGGCGACGGCCACAATCGAGGTCACGCTCTATTGAAGGGGTCTCGGTGCGGTTACTCCCTCGCCGACTTCCGACGGTTCACCTAGTCGCAGCCGGGCTGCTGGTGGTCACCGGCCTCTGCTCCTCCGCGCGCCCTGCCGCCGCGCAGGGCTGCTGCAGCCCAAGCACGACCCCGATCTCGGCGCTCCAATCCGGCCCTGCCTCGTCCCGCTCCATCGACGCGGGTGTGTACTACGAGTACTACCGACTCCGGGGGAATCTCCAGGGGACCTCCGATGTGCCCGATCCTCAAGATAGGCTCTCGCAGCTCCACATCGCGAACTTCGCCGTGGGCTACGCGCCGCTTCCGCGCATCGGCTTCCGGGCGATTCTCCCCGTAGCGCGGAGGTCCCGCGAGCAGACGCTTTCGACGCCGACGGTCCAGCAACGGGATGAGCTGACCGGATCCGGTCTCGGGGATATCTCGCTGCTCGCTCAGGGCCGAATCCTCCCGCTCCGGGGCATCCGGCCATTCGACGCCAGCCTCGGAGTGGGCGTCAAGCTCCCGACCGGTGGGAACGAGCAGCAGGTCAACGGCGTGCTCCTGCCGTTGGATCTTCAGCCGGGCACCGGCGCAACGGACCTCCTCCTGACGAGCTACGGGCAGTACTACGGGTGGCCGGGATGGAATCTCTTCGCGGGGCACGTCTGGCGCGTGACCGGGACGAGCGACCGGGGCTACCGCTTCGGGAACGAGCTGCAAGTGTTCGGGGGTGTGTTCCGGCAACTAGGCTCGATCTGGAGCGTCACGCTGGAGACACGGTACCGGCACGCGAGTGCGGACCATCGCGACTTCGGCACCCGCGTTCCCAGCACGGGAAACGATCGCGTGTACCTCGCGCCCGGCAGCGCCATCAAGATCGGCGCTCGGGGGCCCTCGCTGTTCGCCACCGTTCTGATCCCGGTGTACGAGCACGTAGAAGGCACGCAGCTCGGCACGAGTCTGGGGCTGAACCTTGCTCTGCAGACGCGGCTTTCCATGTCAGGGGGTCTTACGCTCGGATCGAGGCGATGAACCAAACTCCCGTTAAGGAGAGCGGCTTCTGGAGCCGTCACCTCGATAAGGTCGGCCTCGCAGGCTCGCTCATCGCCGCTCTCTGCTGCCTGGGTGTCCCGGCGGTCCTTGCGGTCGTATCGGCCGTGGGGCTCGGCTTTCTGATCAACGATGCGACGCCTTTGCCCCTGCTCCTCGTCTTCGCGGGGGTTCTGCTTCTCGGATTGGGCCAGGGCGTCCGACACCACCGGAGCCCGTGGGCGCTCGTCCTGGGGCTCGTCAGCGCGATCATCACCGTCCTCTTATTGTTCGTACGCTACTCC
>JACQPZ010000205.1 GCA_016207265.1 Candidatus Latescibacterota bacterium
AAGCCTGCGTCGTCTTGCCCGAGCCCTCGATCCCCTCCAGGGTGATCAGGAGCCCTCGCACGGATCGTGCGATTCCGGGCTAGGCGCTCTTCCGGGCGGCGCGCTTCAATCCGCTCCGGGGAGCCGCGACCGGGGTCCGCTTCCGGATCGTCGCGGATCCCGCACCGGATTTCCTCTTGTGCCCGTACTTCGCGATGAAGTCCTCGACCATCTGCCGCGCCACGTCGTCCGGATACTGGATGGGCGGCGATTTCTTGAAGTAGGCCGAGGGCTCGATCATCGCGCCCTTCAGCCCGTGATCGAGCGCGAGCTTCGCGCAGCGGACGGCGTCGATGATCACGCCGGCCGAGTTGGGAGAGTCCCACACCTCCAGCTTCATCTCGACGTTGAGCGGAACGTCGCCGAAGGTGCGCCCCTCGAGGCGGATGTAGGCCCACTTGCGGTCATCCAGCCACTCGACGTAATCGCTCGGCCCGATGTGGACGTTCTTCTCACCCAGATCGTAGTCGAGCATCGAGGTGACCGCGTTCGTCTTCGAGATCTTCTTTGATTCGAGGCGCGAGCGCTCGAGCATATTGAGGAAGTCGGTGTTCCCGCCCACGTTGAGCTGACTGGTGCGCTCGAGGCGGACGCCGCGCTCCCGAAAGAGGCGCGTCAGGACCCGGTGGACGATCGTGGCGCCCACCTGGGACTTGATGTCGTCGCCGATCACGGGGAGGCCCTTCTGCTCGAACCGGCGCTGCCAGTACTTCTCGCGCGCGATGAACACGGGGATCGCGTTCACGAACGCGCAGCCGGCCTCGAGGATCTGCTCCACGTACCACTTCGTGGCCTCTTCGCTCCCGACGGGGAGATAGTTGATCACCACGTCGGTCTTCGTCTCGCGCAGCAGACGGACGATGTCGGCGGTCGAGCCGGGCGCCTTCTGGATGATCTTCGAGAGGTACTGGCCGAGGCCGTCGTGCGTCATGCCGCGCGCGACGGGGACCCCGAGCCGCGGCACGTCGGTGAACTTGTAGGTGTTGTTGGGCCACGTGAAGATCGCGTCGGAGAGGTCCCGCCCGACCTTGTTCCGATCGATGTCGATGGCGGCGCTGAACTCGATGTCCCGAATGTGGTAGCCGCCCAGGTTCACGTGCATGAGCCCCGGCACGAAGTCGCTCTCCTTCGCGTTCCGGTAATAATGAACTCCCTGGACCAGCGAGGAGGCGCAGTTGCCGACGCCGATGATACCGACGCGAATTTTGCCCATTGGAATCCGATCCTCCGTACGGATGGCTCTACCGTCAGCGGGCGCGAATGCGGGGCCCGGCCCTTCGGGCGTGCGCCCGGGCGTTACGCGGAGTCCGACCGAGTCAGCTTCCGCACATGATACACGCGCTGGAGGACCGTGACGAGGGTCAAAATGAAGAGGACTCCGAGCACTCCGGGCATGAATCGGTGCCCCAAAAGAGCGCCCACGCCCAGGGTCAGAACCCGCTCCGGGCGCTCCATGATCCCCACCTTGCAGTCCAGCCCGAGCCCCTCCGCGCGGGCCCGCGCGTAGGAGACGAGGAACGAGAGGATCAGCGTCGCGAGCGCGAGGACGCCGAGGGTGGGACCGTCGGCGTCGCCCCATTCGGCGCTCCCCTCGAACATGCCGCGCATCCAGACGGTCGCCGTTTGAGTGCGCGTGAAGTAGAAGTACGCGAGCCCGACGTAGAGCGCGCCTTCGCTCAGCCGGTCCAGCGTGGAGTCGAGGAACGCCCCGAACCGGTTCACCATGCCCCGCGCCCGGGCGACGTCGCCGTCCAGCATGTCGCAAAGACCCGCCAAGGGCAGCACGAACGCCGCCGCGAGAAACGATCCGCGCCCGAGCAGGAGTGCTGCGAGGAGCGAGAGGCAGAGGCCCGCGATGCTCAGGTGGTCGGGCTTCACACCGCGGGCCGCGAGCGCGCGCCCCAGCGGCGCGAAGATCGACCGCCCCTGCTCCTTCCAATTCCCGTTCAACCGCCCTCCCCTCCATCTTCATCGCGCCCGCCGGCCGCGTCGCGGGGCGCCCCGCCGACAACGAGAACGAACTCGCCGCGCGGCGGCGCCGACTCGATCCACGCGCGCAGGGAATCGAGGGTCCCGTGCCTCGTCTCCTCGAACCGCTTCGTCAGCTCGCGCGAGATCGAGGCCGGGCGGTCTCCCAGCACCGCCCTCAGATCGTCGAGCGCCGAGCGCAGCCGGTGCGGAGCCTCGAAGAAGATGAGGGTCCGGGGGTCGTCGCGCAACTCCTCGATGCGGGCGCGGCGGCGGGACGCGCGCCGCGGCAGGAACCCCTCGAACGCGAACCGGTCGGTCGGGAGCCCCGACACTTCGAGCGCGCACAGGACGCTCGACGGCCCGGGAATCGGAACGACCGGGACGCCGTCCTGCACGGCCGCGCGCACGAGCGTGAACGCGGGATCCGAGATGCCGGGGGAGCCTGCGTCCGAGACGATCGCGACCGAAGCTCCGGCCTTGAGCTTGTCAATGAGCGCCGGCGTGCGGGCGTCCTTGTTGTGGTCGTGATAGGAGACAAGGGGGCGCTTGATCCCGAGGCGGGCGAGGAGCCCCTGCGTGTGGCGCGTGTCCTCGGCCGCGATGAGATCCACCGAGCCCAGGATCCGCTCCGCCCGCGGCGAGAGATCGCCGACGTTTCCGATCGGCGTCCCCACGAGGTAGAGGGTGCCCGGACGCGGCTCCGTGGACTCGCTCATCCGGCGAGCACCCGCGTGGCCGCGCGCCGGATCGCCGCGACGGCGCGTTCGAGCGCGGCGTCGTCGACATCGAGATGCGTCACGCAGCGGAAGCGGGCGGGCCCGCCGAACGGATAGAGAAGGACGCCATCCGCCTTCACCGCGGCGATGAGATCCTCGAAGCGGTCGGGTCTTCGGACCACCTCGGCGATCAGGATGTTGGTCTCGATCGCGGCGGGATCGAGGCTCAGCCCCGGGGTCGAGGCGACGGCCTCTGCCAGGCGCCGCGCCCTGGCGTGGTCCTCCGCGAGACGCGCGCGGTGATGGCGGAGCCCGTGGAGCCCGCCCGCCGCGAGGATCCCGGCCTGCCGCATCGCGCCGCCGAAGACCTTCCGCACTCGACGGGCTTCGCGGACGAACGCCTTCGATCCCGCGATCGCGGATCCGGCCGGCGCGCCGAGCCCCTTCGAATAGCAGACCATCACGCTATCACCGTTCACAGCGTAATCGGCCGCCGGAACACCGGTCGCGGCGCTCGCGTTCCAGAGCCTGGCGCCGTCGAGATGCACCGGGACCCGGCGCTCCTTCGCGGCAGCGGCGACCGCCCGAAGCTGCTCGAGCGGATAGACCGAGCCCGATCCCCAGTTGTGCGTGTTCTCGACCTCCACGAGGCGGGGACGGCCCGCCTCGCTTCCGTTCCCGCATCCCGCGGCCACGTCCGTCGGGCTCAACCTCCCCCGATCGCCGTCGCAGAAGAGAAAGCGCCGCCCGAGAATCCCGGTCACCGCCTCCGCTTCCACCTTCGCGACGTGGCTCAGGCGATCCAGGAGGATCGCGTCGCCCCGGTCCGTCTGGACCGCGATCGCGATCTCGTTCCCCATGCATCCGCTCGGAACGAAGAGCGCCGCTTCCTTGCCGAGGACCGCCGCCGTCTCCTCCTCGAGGAGCCGCACGGTGGGATCCTCCCCGTAGTAATCGTCCCCCACCTCCGCTTCGGCCATCGCCCGGCGCATGGCGGGTGTGGGGCGCGTCACCGTATCGCTGCGAAGATCGACGTAAGTCGTTGTCAAACCGTCTCCGATTCCTTGAATCGCCGAACGGCCGGTGGTACTCTGAATAGGCGTCGGTTCGCCGAAACTTTCCCCGATCGGAGCAGTATAGGGGAGTGACGAACCGCGCGGAAACCGCGAGTCCGAAGGAGGAAGTCGATGCTCGTGCCGTTTTGGGATCCAACCATGGTGCTGCTGATTCCGGCGATCATCCTCGCCGCCTACGCGCAGGCCAAGGTTCAATCAACCTATCGCCGGTTCAGCGAGGTGCGCTCCGCGAGCGGGAGGTCGGGTCGCGAGATCGCCCAGGCGATCCTCTCCGCGAACGGTATCTCCGGGGTCGGCGTGGAGCCGGGAGACGGCTTCCTGTCCGACCACTACGATCCGATCCACAAGGTCGTGCGGCTTTCCCCGCACAACTACCAGGAATCGACGGTCGCCGCGATCAGCGTCGCCGCCCACGAGTGCGGCCACGCGATCCAGCACGCGCGCGGCTATCTGCCGCTCCAGGCGCGAACCGCGATATTCCCCCTCGCCAACATCGGGACGACCCTCTCCTGGATCTTCATCTTCGGAGGGCTCTTCTTCCTGAGGGGTGTCGCCGTCATGGGCGTGAGCCTTTTGGACATCGGGATCTTCCTGTTCAGCTTCGGCGTGCTCTTCCAGGTGATCACGCTGCCCGTCGAGTTCGACGCGAGCAAGCGGGCTCTGGTCCAGTTGAACCACCTCGGACTGGTGGCGCCCGCGGAGCAGGAGGGTGCGAAGAAGGTGCTCGACGCGGCCGCTCTGACCTACGTCGCGGCTGCGACGGCGGCGGTGCTGCAACTGGTGCGGCTCCTGATGATTCGCGATCGGCGCTGATCGCGGCGGCGGACGGAAATCCAAAAGGGACGCCCATCAAGGCGTCCCTTTTCGCTGAGAGCTGTCGCGCCGCCTAGACCTGGGCGACGATGTCCTTGAGTTCCTTGGATACCTTGAAGACGGGGACCCGTCGGGGCGGCACCGGGACCGACTCGCCCGTCCGGGGGTTTCGCGCGAGTCGCGATTTCCGATCCTTCACCTTGAACGTTCCGAAGCCGCGAATCTCGATGTGTTTGCCCGCCGCGAGCGCTCTGGAGACCGCTTCCAGAAACTGGTCGACCGTATCGGCCACATCCTTCTTCGTCAGGCCTGTCCGCTCCGCAATTTCGTCGACGATCTCTGCCTTGGTCATCAGCCCCTCCTGGACGAGGTAACGCTATCGGCGATGGTCCTCGCGCGGACTCGTGGATCTCGGCGCGGAACGGTCGGCATGCGCCGCCGAGCGCCTAAGCCGCCGTTGGGATTGAGGATAAGCGCCCCGCGGGGCGCGATTCGGGAATATAGGCCGATGGCGGAAGCTGTCAAGGCTTTTTCCCGCTGGAAGTTCCGCCATCTCCGTGGATTCTGCACCGGGGATGGGTGCAGCGTGCCGGCCAGCATGCCCGATTCGCAGGGTGCGCGAGAGCGTGCGGCATGCAATGCCGTATCTTATTGATATTGAAATACCTTACGCTCTCGAGCCGGCCGCGGCTCCTGGGCCCGATGGCACACCGCTTGCGGCTCTCCCATGCCCGATACGGATTCGGGAGCCGTTTAGCGAAGGTTCATGTCTCTGCGTCTCCGGCCTTCTCCTACCTTGCGCTAAGCCCGCGGCTCCCGAT
>JACQPZ010000209.1 GCA_016207265.1 Candidatus Latescibacterota bacterium
CGCGCTCGCGCCGGAGGTTCCTGCGTCGCACGTGATCGGAGAGCCGGTGGGAAA
The DNA here is from genome assembly GCA_016207265.1 of Candidatus Latescibacterota bacterium. Classification (GTDB taxonomy): domain Bacteria; phylum Eisenbacteria; class RBG-16-71-46; order SZUA-252; family SZUA-252; genus WS-7. The sequence goes on from JACQPZ010000209.1 coordinate 55, forward strand.
GAACACGGCGCCCGCGATCGCCCTCGCCTCCCTCTGGATCGAGGCCGCGGGGAAGGACGCCGTCGTCGCGGTCCTCCCGTCGGATCACCGCGTCGAGCCGGCGGACCGGTTTCGCGAGGAGCTGACCCGCGCGGCGGAGGCGGCGCTTCGCCGCCGGGCGATTGTGACGTTCGGGGTTCCGCCCACGCGCCCCGAAACCGGCTATGGATACATCGAGTCGGGCGACCCGGTCGAGCCGGGGTCGCCGTTTCACTCCGTGAAGGCGTTCCGCGAAAAGCCTGACTCGGCGAACGCCGCGCGCTATGCCGCGGACGGAAGACACCTCTGGAACGCGGGGATGTTCGTGTTCCCCCCTGCGGTCATGCTCGAGGAGATCCGGAGCTTGAAGCCCGAGTTCGCGGGGCTCCTCGATCGCGCGGCGGAGGGCGCCAGCGGCGGGGCGGGCGGCCGCGGGGCTCCGGGCGCCGCGGGGGCCGCGGGCGATGCCGAGGCTCCGGGCGCTGGCGGGGGATCTGACGCCGTTCTGGAGCGGTACTACGCCGATGCGCCCTCGATCTCGATCGACTACGCCGTCATGGAGCGATCGAGCCGCTCGCTGGTCGCCCGCGCCGGTTTCGCATGGGACGACCTCGGCTCCTGGGCCGCGCTCGCCCTGCCCCAGGCGCGCGACCGCTCGGGAAACGTGATCCGCGGCGAGGCGATTCTCGAGGACTGCGAAAACGTCGTGGCCTTCTCGGACGGAGGGCTCCTCGCCGCGTTGGGCGTCCAGGATCTCGTGATCGTGCGCACGAAGGACGCGACACTCGTGTGCCGGCGGGACCGGGCGCAGGAGGTTCGCGCGATCGTGGAGAAGCTGAAGAAAGGGAAGGGCCTCGATGCGTACCTCTGAGCCGGTGGCGGCGCTCCTCTCCACGCTGGTGGCCGCGGCGGCGCCCCTCTGCGTCCTGGTGGCTGCGGTGGCGCTCGCAGGGTGCGCCCGGTCGGCGGCCCGGCCCCCGGAGCCCCGGGACGCTGCGGCAGCCCCCCGGCCCTCCGCGCCCCATAACGCCGGGGAGGCGGGTGCCGCGGCGTCCAGGGAATCCTCAGGGCGCCGGTCGGCGGCCTCTCAGGCGCCCCCAAGCCTCGATCCGGCCGAGGAAATCTCCCCTGCCGAGCTGGCATCGATCCCCGAGCCCGTTCCGGTCGGGGAGCGGGCTCGAACGGTGGGGCAGTCGCCGGACGGCAATACGGGCGATTTGGGCTCGCCTTCGGGCAGCCCGGATGCCAATCCCTCCGCGGGCGATGAATCGCCCTCCAGCGGCCTCCCTGGAGCCCCTCCCGCTGATTCCGGAGCGTCCGCCAGAGACGAGGGCCCGACACCGGCGGTTCCGGCGTCCGGGGCCGAGCAGGCAGGCCAGGTCTGGCGCGTCCAGGTTTTCGCCGCTCAGGATCTCGCCCTCGCCGACCGAAAGGCCAAGGAAGCCGAGGCGCGGCTCGGCGTGAAAGCGCACATCGAGTACGAAGCCCCGCTCTACAAGGTCCGCCTGGGGGACTACCCGTCCGAAGCGGACGCCCAGGCGCTTCGGGAGCGGGCGATCGAGGCCGGCTACACGGGGGCCTTCCGCGTGCGCTGCGAGCCAGACACAACCTATTACGATAATTGATCTTACAGGTATTCGTGGGGAGCCGCTTGGGGTTGACCGCCGCGCCGCTTGGACCTAAACTGAAAGTCTATGCCCGAGCTTCGTAAGGACCCCGTCGTCGGCCGGTGGGTCATCATTTCCAGCGAGCGGGGCCGCAGGCCCTCGGATTTCAACGGCACGCCGGACGCCGCATCGGGAAAGCCCTGCCCCTTCTGCGTGGGGAACGAGGACAAGACCCCGCCCGAAGTGCTCGCCTATCGCACCCCCGGCTCCGCGGCCAACACCCCCGGGTGGACGACCCGCGTGGTCCCGAACAAATTTCCGGCTCTTCAGATCGAGGGCGGGCTGGATCGGAGGGGCGAGGGGCTTTACGACAAGATGAACGGAATCGGCGCCCACGAGGTGATCATCGAGACGACGGACCATACGAAGGAGCTGAGCGAGCTGAGCCTCGAGCAGATCGAGAACGTCCTGTGGGCTTTCCGCGACCGGATCGTGGATCTCAAGAACGACGACCGGTTCCGCTACATCCTCATCTTCAAGAACCACGGCGCGTCGGCCGGGGCCTCGCTCGAGCACAGCCACACGCAGCTCATCGCGACCCCCATCATCCCGAAGGTCGTGACCGAGGAGCTGGACGGGAGCCTCCAGCATTACCGGCTCAAGGAGCGCTGTGTCTTCTGCGACATGATCGAGCAGGAGATCCGCGAGGAAAAGCGCGTCGTCTTCGAGAACGAGCACTTCATCTCCTTCGGGCCGTTCGCGCCGCGGTTTCCGTTCGAGACCTGGATCCTCCCGCGGAGCCACGTCTCGGCCTTCGAGGATTCGCAGAAGAACGAGTTCGCCTCGCTCGCGCAGTCCTTGAAGGAAACGCTGGGCCGGATCAACAAGGCGCTCAACCGGCCTCCCTACAACTTCATCGTGCATAGCGCGCCCTGCCGCGACACGCGGCTCGACCACTACCACTGGCACATCGAGATCATGCCGAAGCTCACGAAGGTCGCAGGGTTCGAGTGGGGAACCGGCTTTTACATCAACCCGACGTCCCCGGAGGAAGCGGCCCAGTACCTGCGCGAGATCCAGCTCTGAGACGCCGCACGATCCCCGGAGAGTGAGTGCCATGACCCAACGCTTCCGCGTCGCGATGCTGAGCGCCGAGTCGGTTCCCTACGCCAAGGTCGGCGGGCTCGCGGACGTGGTGGGGGCGCTCTCGCGCGCGATCGCGGACCTCGGGTGCTCGGTCGCGGTCTTCCTCCCGCGCTACGCGGGGCTCAATCTGCCCGACGCCTCGACCCTGGAGCTTGTCTCGCAGGTCGAGGTTCCCGTCCGGGGCGAGGACACGCCCGGGCTCCTCTACGCGCTCCGCGGTCCGGATCATCCGCCGCATCTGACGCACTATTTCATCGCCAACGATCGCACCTTCGGGCGCCCCGGCATCTACAACGACCCGGCGACGGGGGAGGCGTATCCCGACAACGCGGAGCGGTTCGCCTTCTTCTCGAGGGCCTGTCTCGAGGGGATGCGCGCCCTCGCGTTCGCGCCCGAGGTGATCCACGCGAACGACCACCAGGTGGCGCTCGTCCCCGCGTACCTGAAGACCCTCCACGCGGAGGATCCCTTTTTCCAGATGACGGCCTCGATCCTTTCGATCCACAACATGGGCTACCAGGGAATCTACGATCCCGCCGCGATGGAGATCTCCGGGTTCCCGCCCGAATATTTCTATCCGCTCTCGCCGTTCGAGTTCTGGGGGAAGGTGAACTACCTCAAGGCCGGCATCCAGTTCGCCGACGTGATCACGACGGTGAGCGAGCGCTACGCCGAGGAGATCCAGTCCGGCGAGGAGTTCGGGTTCGGGCTCCAGGGAGTCCTGAACGCGCGGCGCGAGGACCTCCTCGGCATCCTGAACGGGATCGACGTGAAGATCTGGAATCCGAGGACCGACCGTCTCATCGCCGCGCGCTACGACGCGGAGACCCTCGAGCTGAAGGGAGTCTGCAAATCGGCGCTCCTCGAGGAGACGGGGCTCCCCGCGCAGCCCGATCAGCCCCTCTTCGGCATGATCTCGCGGCTCGCGGAGCAGAAGGGCTTCGATCTGATCGAAGAGGCGTCGGAG
>JACQPZ010000020.1 GCA_016207265.1 Candidatus Latescibacterota bacterium
GCCTCGGAGCCTTGCCGCGGCCCGCTTCGTAGAGGCGGCGGTCCGCGTCGTTCCAGAAGTAGATCGCCTGTGCGGCGGCGAGGTAGGCGCCGCCCCCGTACTCGTTCACGCGCGTCCGCGCGCTGAAAGGGGGCGGCGTGACGTCCTCCGTCGCGCCGTCCGGGCTCCACCGCACCAGCACGGAGCGCCCTCCTTCCCATGGGCGCGACTCCGACCAGAAGATCTCCTCGTCGCGGAATCCGGGCTGGCTCAGGAGAACCGTCCCGCCCACGATCCGCTCCGCCGAGATCGGCGATTTCCAGGACCCGTACGGTGCGACACGAGGCGATGCCACGAACGCTCCTTCCGGCCCGGCGGATCTATGCGCCGGGGAATCGGGCTTCGACCGAAGCGACACAATGGATGAGCGCGCGGTGCGCTCCGACGTGCTTGAGGAGCGCGATCCGGTCGCCTTCGACCCGCATCCGCCCGGTCAGGATCGCCGTCGCCGCAAGCGATTTCCCCTCGAGGATCTCGCGCCAGATGGTGAACGCCGCGCGCAGCGTGAACCCGGCGTCGGGATGCGACGCGCCCGCCACGAATTCGGCCCCGGAGCACCGCCCCCCCTCCAGCCTGAGAAGGAGGTAAAGGCTCTTCGGGAGCAACCGGTCCGCCTCGAACGCGAAGAGCAGATTTCCGTTGAACCCCGAGCCCCACTTCGAGGCCGCGTTCCGGTATTCGCTCGAGCCGTTGATCTCGCCCTGAACCGCCCGCGACCACTCGGCGGTGCCGAAGTCGATCGCCACCGCTAACCGGCCGCCCGGCGCGTCGCGCGCGGGGCCGGGAACGGGATGAAGCCGGGATTCAGGATCGAGTCCGGATCGAAGCGCCGCTTCAGGTCGCAAAACGAAGCCCACTGGTCCCCGAAGTGCTCCCGCCATTCCTCGGGACCGAAGTCGATATAGCCTGAGAGGTAGCGCTTCCCTCCCATGATCGTGCTGAGGCGGCTCAGGTTGTCGAGCATGGGACGCGCCTGCTCCCAGAACCGGGACGGAATCGCGGGGAGCACGCCGAAGCCCACGAGATTTTCCGCCGCCGGGCGCATGAAGAGGCGCGACCGCGAGGTTTTCCCTTTCGCGGGCCAGAGGAGCACGTGCCCTCCGACCAGGATCGAGGGAGGAAGATCCGGGAGCACGGCCTCGATCAGGTCGGCGGCCCGCTCCCACGGGAGGATCGTCTCGACCCACGCGTGGACGTGCTCCCAGGTGCCGCCCCGCTTCCACAGATCGAAGATCGGGATCATCCGCTCGAAAAAGTCGATCGTCGGGAGGTCGTCCGTGTAGAGATGATCATAGGGCCGCAATCCGCGCAGGAGTTTGGAATCGTCGGGCGGATTCCCCGGGTCGAACTCCACGGTCAGATGAAAGGGATAGAACCAGCGCGCGAAGACCTGCCGGACCCCCGCGACCGGCTTCGTTCCCTGCGGACAGGGCGAGGCCCAGCTCTCGAGATGGTCCCATTCCTCGCGATCCATGGCGAGAAGCGCGTCCTCGAGGAACCGGCGCAGGTCGTCGTAGAGAAGATAGTACGTGCGCGTCATCGTCTTCGTGCGCCGGAGCCTGAGCCGCGCGCGCGTGATGACGCCGACCTGTCCCATCCCCGCGATCGAGCCCCAGAAGAGATCCGCGTTCCGGCTCGGGTCGCACGTGATGAGATCGCCCGACCCCGTCACGACGTCCAGCTCGGCCACGTTATCGCCCTGCGTTCCGTACCGAAAGGAGGCGACGCCGACCCCGGCCATCGCGAGCGTGCCCCCGACGGTGACGCTGAGGTTGTTCGTCAGAACCGGGGGTGCGAGGTTCCACGGCAGCAGGTGCCGCACGAGATCCCGCCAGACGACTCCCGATTCGACGTCCGCCGTCCCCTCGGCCGCGTTCACGGAGAGCACGTTCCGCATCGAGGTCATCGAGAGGAGGATGCCGCCGTCGCTGATTCCGAGGCGGCTCTGGCTGTGCGCGGACCCGCGCGTCGCGACGTTAAGACCGTGCTCGCGCGCGATGCGCACAACGGATTGGACGTCCTGCGCGGATTTGGGCTCGACGACGAGCCGCGGCGTCCAGTGGTGGAGATTCCCGAAGTTCGTGGACTGAGCCGGATCGAGCTGATCGGGCGTCGAGACCACCCCTTCGATCCGATCCTGGATCAATCGGTACAGCGGGTCCACGCGAGGCACGTCCTCCCCTTGGCGATGGCTCCGAGCGGCGCTATCTTAATGCATCGTCTTCGAAAAGACACGCCGCGGCACGGCGTCGGCGCCGCGGCCTAGCGTCCGAGGTAGAGATCCCGCCCGACCTTGATCACCAGGGCGAGGACCACGAGCAGCACGACCGCGCGGATCAGCCCCACGCCGCGCCGGACGGCGATGTGCGCGCCGAGGAACCCGCCGAGGAGCTGCGCGCAGGCCATGGGGATCGCGATCGCCCAGATGATTACCCCTCCTGTGGCGAAGACCGCCGCCGCCGCGACGTTCGAGGCGAAGTTCACGACCTTTGCGTCGGCGCTCGCACGCGTCAACGACATGCCCAGGAGCCCCACGAAGGCCGCGATGAGGAAGGTCCCGGTTCCCGGCCCGAAGAACCCGTCGTACGCTCCGATCACGAGCGCGATCGCCGCGGCGATCGGACCCGCGTGCCGCCTCAGCCCCTCGACGCCGGCCCCGGGCGCCGGCCGGAGGACCGTCAAAACGATCGCCGCAGCGATGAGTAGGAGGAGCACCAGAGGCCGCAGCACATCGGGCCGAATGACGAGGACGAGCGCGGCTCCGCCCAAAGACCCCGCGAATCCCATCGGGAACGTGATCCGCGCCGAGCGGCGATCCACGAGCCCCGAGTGCGCGTAGCGGATCCAGGCCGCGAGCGATCCGAAGAGCGCCTGCCCTTTGTTGGTTCCGAGCGCGTAGTGCGGAGGGAGACCCACGGCGAGGAGGGCGGGGATCGTGATGAGCCCTCCTCCGCCCGCGATGGCGTCGATCGCGCCCGCGCAGAAGGCCGCGCCCGTGAGGAGCAGGATCTCGGGGATCGGTACCGGGTGCACGATCGGATATTTGCCCGTTGACAATCCCTCCCGCAAGCTCGATATTAAGGATGGTTAATATTCTTCAGTATACTCTTCAGACGGTCGGAGAGGCCCCGTATGGATACCTGGAAGCGGTTCAACGAAAAAGACTTAACCCACTCGATGGCCCACTATCTCCAAGCCGTGGCGGGACTCAAGGACGAGAAGGGCCACGTGCGGGTTGGCGACATCGCGTCGAGACTCGGAGTCTCGAAAAGCGGCGTCACCTCCATGCTCCACTCCCTCTCCTCCCGCGGCCTCGTGACGCACGAGCCCTACGGCTGCGTCGAGCTGACCGAGACCGGGCGCCGCATCGCGCAGCGCACGGAATCGAACCGTAAGGTGCTCACGATGTTCTTCACCGACATACTCCGCGTCCCCGATCCCATCGCGATCGAGGACGCCTGCATGACGGAGCACCTCGTGAGCCCCGAATCCATCATCCAGCTTCTCCGCCTGACGTCGTTCATCGGGTCCGAGGACGATGCCGCGCGACGCTTCCGCTCCGCGTTCCGGGACTATCAGCTCCACTGCGCGGGCGGCGGGGACGGCGACAAGGAATGTCCCGTGTGCAAGGGAAGCTGCCTCGCGGGATCGCTCCCGGATCTCGAAGCGCCCGCGCCGGGGAAGAGATCATCCAAATGAGCGCCGCGCGCCTCCCGCACGAGAAGCGCCCCGCGCGGCTGGGGGATCTCACGCCGGGCGGACGCGGGATCGTCCGGCGCGTCTCGGGCGATCCGGTCGTTCTCCGCCGCTTGATGGAGCTGGGATTCGTCCCGGGAACCCAGGTGGAGCTGGTGCGCTGCGCGCCGATGGGAGACCCGATCGAGTTTAGGATCCGCGACACCCACTTCTCGATCCGACGCTCGGAGGCGAACCGAATCGATGTCGACCCCGTCTGACCTTGCGGAACTCGAGGTCCGACCCGGCCCGGCGAAGCACGCGCGGGCCGTAGGCCGCGCCCGCCCGGGCCGGCCGCTCGTGGCGATCGCGGGCAGCCCGAATTGCGGGAAATCCACCCTCTTCAACCGCCTCACCGGATTGCGGCAGAAGGTCGCGAACTACCCCGGCGTCACCGTCGAGAAGAAGGCCGGAGTCTGCACCCTTCCCTCGGGACGCGCCGTCGATATCCTCGACCTGCCGGGAACCTACAGCCTCCGCCCCGCCTCTCCCGACGAGGTCGTCGTGCGGGACATCCTCCTGGGCGTCCAGCCCTCGACTCCGCTCCCCGATCTCACGCTGCTCGTGCTCGACGCCACGTGCCTCGAGCGTCAGCTCTACCTCTGCATGCAGGTGATCGAGATCGGAAGGCCGGTGATCATCGTCCTGAACATGATGGACGCGGCGAGCGAGGAAGGGTTGGACGTGGACGCGGAGCATCTCTCGCGCGTGCTGGGGGCGCCCGTGATACCGGTCTCCGCCCGCCTCGGGAGCGGGATCGGTCGACTTCGGGATGCGATGGAACGGGACGTCCCGGCACCGCGCGGCGTCGCGCGCGAGCTTCCCGGGCCGCTGGCTGCGGAGGTGGACCGGCTCGCCGCGCTCCTCCGGCTCGAGGGTCCCGCCGCGCAGGTAAATCGCCGGCACGTCGCGATGGCACTTCTGCTGGACGAGGGGGAGGATGCTTCCCTGTTCCGTGCCGTGCCGCCTCCGCTTCGCCGCGAGATCCGCGAGCTGCGCGCCCGGCTGGACGGGACGATGCCCGAATGGCGGGCGCACGAGCCGGTGGGGCATTACCACGCGGTTGCGGACCTGATCCGAAGGGCGACGCTACGCGTCAAGCCGCGAGGAGGATCGTGGCGGGCGCGGATCGATCGCGTCTTGACGCACCGGATCGCCGGGCCGGCGGTCTTCGTCCTGCTCATGGCCGTCGTGTTCCAGTCCGTATTCACGTGGGCGACACCGCTCATGAACGCGATCGCCTGGGCCGTATCGGCGGTCGGGCGGATCGTCGCTCCGGCGCTCCCGGCCGGACCGATCCGCTCGCTCGTCGTGGACGGCGTGATCGCAGGCGTGGGCGCCGTCGTCACGTTCGTCCCGCAGATCGCGATCCTCTTCCTCTTCA
>JACQPZ010000208.1 GCA_016207265.1 Candidatus Latescibacterota bacterium
CTCCAGAACCAGACGGACGACGACTACAACTCCACGACCTGGGGGGTTCCGTACGCCGCGTTCCCGAGCTGGCTTCCGATGGTCGCGACGCCGTAGTTTCGCCGGGTCCGGGGCCGTGGTAAGCTCAAGGGGCTCCCCGAGCTTCAGGAGGCCTCATGGGCGACACTCAGCCCCGGCCCGCCCTGCGGGTGCCCAACGCCCGCATCGCGGTCCTAGCGATTCTGATCTGCGCGTTCGCGCTCACAGGCTGCGGCAAGAAGCACCGCATCCTGGCTCCGGTAATACAACCGCCTGCCTATGAGATTCCTTTCGCCCCCGAAGTAGTCCTGAGCAATCTCGCGAAGGCCTATAGGACAAAGGACAGCACCGAGTACAGATCCCTCTTCGACGACAATTACCAGGGAACGTCGATCGATATGCGAGATCCGTCTCCACAACTCCTGATGTTCACAAAGGCTGAAGAATCGCAGCACATCGCCGCGCTTGCCAGGAGACCGGCGGTTTTGGTCAACCTCCAACTGAGGCCCGTGCTGGTCCGGACAGCCGACTCCGGGGATCCCGCCGGGTGGGCCGTGATCCAGAACCCGATCTTTGCGCTGGAGATCTCCGACGGCCTCGATTTGCTTGTGGTCGGACTTGACGAAGAATTAATTGAATTCCATTTCATCCCGACCCTCGACTCCTCGTCTCCCACCGACACGACGTGGAAAATCGCCAAATGGGTCGAGGTCAGGCAATGAGCCGCTCCGGCCGCGCCCGAGAATTCCCAAGGGAGGCATGCCATGGGAAGAGTCGCTGACGTTCTCGCGAAGAAGGGAAGCCAGGTCTTCACGATCGAGCGGACCGCGACGGTCTACGATGCCGTGAAGAAGATGGTCGAGCTGAACACAGGGTCGCTCCTCGTGACCCAGGGCGAGGAGATCTGCGGCATCATCTCGGAGCGGGACTATCTGAGACACATCGCGCTCGAGGGCCGGACGTCGAAGTCCACCCAAGTGCGCGAGATCATGACCCCGAACGTGATCTGCGTGGCCCCGAACCATTCCCTGGAAGAGTGCATGGCGATCATGACCGCGAAGCGGATCCGGCACCTGCCGGTCATGGAGGGGGGGAAGCTCGTGGGGCTCGTATCGATCGGGGATCTTGTGAAACAGCTCTCACAAGATCAGCAGTGCCACATCCAATACCTCACCGATTACATCACGGGCAAGTATCCCGCCTGAGACGATCGGGGCCCCTGAATGCCCGGACGGAGCCCGACGTCCACTACCCAACCTTCTCCGGCTCGGCCGCGACCGGCAGCTGGGCGGCCTCCCGCGCCGCGACGACGCGGAGCCGATGGACCATCCAGAGCGCGCCCGCGAAGAGGATCAAGGCGCTGAAGGAGGTCGCGATGGGCGCGCTGAACCGCTGTGCGATGGATCCGGAGATGAGCGCGCCGATGGGCGCCGTCCCAACGAACATGAGCGTGTAGAGGCTCATGACGCGTCCCCGAAAGCGGTCCTCCGTCGTGAGCTGGATGAGCGTGTTCGTCGTCGCCACGTAGAGGATCAGGCCGAAGCCCGCGAGGAACCCCATCGCCAGGCTCAGCGGAAAAGTTCGCGACCAGGCGAAGGTGCCCATCCCGAGGCCGGCTACGGTGAGCCCGATCAAGAGATTCCGCCGCAGCGCCCACCGGTTCAACCGTCGCGTCATCGAGACCGCGGAAAGAAGCGAGCCCAGGCCGAATGCGGAGACGAGGAGCCCGTATCCGCGCGGCCCGGCGTCGAGGATCTCGCGCGCGTACACGGGCAAGAGGATCATGTACTGGAAGCCGAGCCCCGCGGTGATACCCAGGAGCAGGAGCAGATTCCGGAGCGGCCCCACGCTGCGCACGTACCGCACGCCCTCGAGCATCGTATCGACCGCCTTTCTCCAGACGAAGACCGCTTCCGCGCGCGCCGGGAGCAAGATCCGCCACAGGCTCACGAGGACTGCGACGTACGAGGCGGCGTTCAGCCAGAAGCACCCGGCCTCGCCGACCGTGGCGAGCAGGACTCCCGCCAGCGCGGGGCCCAGCACGCGAGCGGTGTTGAACGCGGCGGAGTTGAGCGCGATCGCGTTCGGCAGGTCTTCTTTCCCGGCCAGCTCCACGACGAACGACTGGCGCGCGGGAAGATCGAACGCGTTGATCGCTCCGAAAACGAACGCGAGCACGAGCACCATCCAGGGCCTCACGATCCCGGTGCTCACGACGGTCGCGAGAACCGCGGCCTGGACGACAAACGCGGCCTGCGTGATGAGTAGGAGGCGCCGCTTGTCGATCGAGTCGACGACCACGCCCGCCCACAGCGTGAGGAGCATGACCGGGAGAAACTGAGCGAAGCCGAGGAACCCCAGCATGAAAGCCGAGGCCGTGAGGCGATGCATGAGCCAGCCCTGGGCCACGCTCTGCATCCACGTGCCGATGAGGGAGACGAGCTGGCCGCTCCAATAGAGCCGGAAGTTGCGGTGGCGGAGCGCTCGGAATGTGGTTTGGAGGTCGTCGCGGATCGTCGCGAGGGGCATGGACCGTCAACGGTACCATGCCTCCCGCAATCGTGCCACGACGAGCCCGAGGAGGAGCGCCCGGGCGCCCACGCCTCCCGCGATCGAGCTAGATGTCGGCGCGTCCCTCGTGTCTGAGGAGGGCGCGCTTCATCGGGAGCCCCCAACCGAATCCCGTGAGCGCTCCGTTCGAGCCGAGGACCCGGTGGCAGGGAATGAGGATCCCGACGGGATTCGCGCCCACCGCCGCCCCCACGGCGCGATACGCGCCGGGC
>JACQPZ010000008.1 GCA_016207265.1 Candidatus Latescibacterota bacterium
CCGTCGCGGTCGCCGAAGTCGAAGAGCCCCCGGCCCACGAGCGTCTCGACTTTCTCTTCCACGAAATCGAGCCGCCGCACCGCGCTCACCTCGCTATCCGCGAAGTAGAGGTGATTCCCCGAGAGCGAAAGCCCGGAAGGCTGCGCGAGCGCAGCGGCCTCGGCGGGGCCGTCCACAATGTTCTCCCGCCCGCTCCCCACGAACGCGCGGCAGAAACCCATCGGGAGATCGAGCCTCCATAGCTGATGCGGTCCCGCCATCGCGATGTAGAGCGTGCTCCCTTCGATCGCGAGATCCCAGGGCGAGCTCAAGACCTGCGCCGTTCCCTTCTTCCCGCCCGAGCGATCATACCCCTGCACGCCGGTGCCCGCGATCGTGGTCACCGTCCACGCCTCGAGATCCACGGCGCGGATCAGGTGATTCTCCGTATCGGCGACATAGAGCGTTCCGTCCGAGAGCGCGAGTCCCTGTGGATGATGGAACCCCGCGCGCTCCGCGGCTCCATCCTCGCGGCCCGCGCGCCCATTCCCGACCGTCCGGATCAACCGCGAGCGGCCCTCCTCGTCCGGAAGCGTTCCGACGACGATCCGGTTGTGGCTCGAATCCGCGATGAAGATCCGCCCGCCGGCCGGGTCGGCAAGCACCTTGCCGGGAAACGCAAGGCCCGATGTGGCCCGCACGGACCGCTCCCGGGCGAGCGTCAGCGGTCCGGGCGCGAGAATTCGCCCGGCGCGCCCTTCTTCGAGGGCTCCCGCGATCGCTGCGTCCAGGGCGTCGCGATTTCCCTCGCCCGCCACGGCGCCTACGATCCGCCCGTCGGCTCCCACCAGGACGAGCGTCGGCCAGGAGCGGACGGTGTATTCACCCCACAGCTCCATGTTCTCGTCCACGATCACGGGGTGGGCGATCTCGTGGCGGCTGATCGCGGCACGGACCGTCCTACGCTGGCCCTCGTTCGTGAACTTCGCGCTGTGGACGCCGATCACGAGAAACGGACGATCGCGATACTTGTGCTCGAGGTAGGCGAGGTCGGGGAGCACGTGCATGCAATTGATGCAGCAGTACGTCCAGAAGTCGAGCAGCACGACCTGTCCCCGAAGCTCCTTGGCGAAGGAGAGCGGGCGGGCGGTGTTGAGCCAGGCGAATTCCGATCTCAGCTCGGGGGCGCGGGGACGGTCGCTTGCGGCGGGACGGTCGCTTGCGGCGGGACGGTCGTTCTCCGGGGGACGCTCGTTCATGGCGGGGAGAATACCCCATTTCGCGGCCGCGTGCGCGCGTGGCATAATCGCCGGACGATGCGTCGCGCCATCATCGGAGGGGGAATGCTCGGCGGGCTCTGCGCGATCGGGGTGCTTGGGGCCCTGGTCGCGCGACCCGCCCTCGCAGCGCAGCACGACACGACCGCGCATCGCGACGCGCCGGCCCGAGACACGCCCGCGCCCCGAGACACGCCCGCGCCGCGCAATACAACCTCCCCGCAGCCGGCGGCCAGGCAGGAACCCCCGCACGAGGCGCTGAAGGACGAGGACGGGCTTCTCACGCTGAACGCCGATTGCCCCGTGCGCCACGGAAGGCTCAATCCCAACATCGCGATGATGTACGTGAACGGCAAGCCCGTGGGGTTCTGCTGACACCCTTGTCCGGGGGTCTTCGGAGAAGACCCGGCTCGCTACCTGAACGCCCTTGGGATCTCGGTCCCCTGCCCCGTGAACCCTAAACAGAGAGCACTGCTCGACGAGGCGCACCGCGTCTCCATGAACCAGGAGACCTACTATTTCTCGAGCCGATCGGCCATGAAGCGATTCCTTGCGGCGCCGCTTCGCTATTGCGGCAAGCTGAGAGACCCGGTGACACAGCTCCGATTCCTCCCCACCGCCCGGTCGCCGCACACGTCGCACAAGGGGCGTAGCTTCTACTTCGAGTCGGAGGAGACACGGCGGGCCTTCGAGGCGGCGCCCGAGAGCCTCTCCGTCCGCCGCGAGGAGTAGCGGCTCCGCCTACGTCCTCTCGCCCTCCTCTTCCGGCGGCTTGATCTTCGCGAACGCGCGATAGAGCAGAAGGTCGTAAGCGATCTTGAGCGACGCGCCCGCGGCGAGCGGAGTCCAGAGGGCGATCCCCTGCATCGCGGCGCCCGCGAACGCCGGCGCGACGGCCCAACCGACGGTCCGCACCAGATTGGTGGCGCCGGCCGCGGCGGCGCGTTCCTCCGGCTTCACGACCGCCACGACGTACGATTGGCGCGTCGGAACATCCATCTCCACGAGACACTCGCGGAGGAGAAAGAGGAGCGCCGCGATCGGGAAGCTCGGGGCGACGGGCACAGTGAGGAGGAGCAGGCTCGACGGAAGGTGCGTGAACACCATCGCGCGGAGAAGTCCGATCCTGCGCGCGATCCACGCCGCGGCGAGGTGGGAGGCCCCGTTCGCGAGCCGGGCGGCCAGGAACAGAGGCGCGAGCGTCGCTTCCCCCACGCCGAATCTCACGAAGAACCAGTACGAAAGCAGCGCGCCCGTGAGAAAACCGCCCCCCACGCTGTCCATCGCGAACAACCCCGCAAGCCCCGCGATCCGCCGTTTCGACTC
>JACQPZ010000211.1 GCA_016207265.1 Candidatus Latescibacterota bacterium
ACCGCCTTCAGGCGCTCCTCGAACTGCCCGCGGTATTTCGTTCCCGCCACGACGGCCGCCAGGTCCAGCGTGACGATCCGCTTGTCCTTCAGGGTTTCGGGCACCTTGCTCTCGACGATCCGCTCGGCCAGCCCTTCCGCGATGGCGGTCTTTCCCACGCCGGGCTCCCCGATCAGGATCGGATTGTTCTTCTTCCGGCGGGAGAGCACCTGGATCACGCGGTCGATCTCCGCCTCCCGCCCGATGATGGGATCCAGCTTCCCTTCCCTCGCGAGCGACGTCAGATCGCGGCCGAACTGGTTGAGCGCGGGCGTCTCCACTTTTCCCTCACGCTCGGGCTGCGACGCGGACGGCGTTCCCCCGAGCAGCTTGAGGGTCTCCTCGCGGACTTTCTTGCGGTCCACGCCCAGCTCCAGGAGCACCCGCGCGGCCACACCCTCGCCCTCGCGGATCAATCCCAGGAGGAGGTGCTCCGTGCCCACGTAGTTGTGCCCGAGCTGCCGCGCCTCGTCGACGCTCAGCTCCAGCACGCGCTTCGCTCGCGGCGTGAACGGGATCTCGCCGATCGTGAGCGTGCCTCCGGTGGAGGACACCATGCTCTCGACCGCCTGTCGGATGGCGTCCAGGTCGAGGCCCAGGTTGTTCAGCACCGTGGCCGCGATTCCCTCCCCCTCCCGGATCACTCCGAGGAGGAGGTGCTCGGTGCCGATGTAGTCGTGCTGGAGCCGCGCGGCTTCCTCGCGCGCGAGGTACATCACCTTCCGCACGCGCTCCGTGAACTTGTCATGCATGGACCGGACCTCCGAACGTCGGCCGACTAATTGTTGGCGACCGGAAACGAGCCCCCGTCAGCGAGGAGCTTCCGGACGTAATCCGCTCTCAAGATGTTCCGCTCGCGTTGCTCGAGCTCCCGGCCCACGGCGATCTGGAGGTGCGCCGGCTGGGAGCGCACGAGCAGCTCGTTCAGCGTCTGAACGCTGGCGAGACCCTCGATCCGTAGCGCCACCCCGAACCGCACGGCCGAGGACAGATTCACGACCTCCTGGGAAGAGATCACGCGGCTGTGGCGGAGCGCGCCGTACGCGCGCCAGACCTTGTCCTCGATCTGCACGCGCGCGTCCTTCAGCAGCTCGTCCCGGGCGCGCTGCTCCGATTCGATGATCTGCTTCGTGACACGCTCCAGGCTGTCGACGGTCTCCTTCTCGCTCTGCCCCAGGGTCGTCTGGTTCGAGATCTGGAAGAAGTTACCCATGATCTGGGATCCTTCTCCGTAAAAGCCGCGTACGGCGAGCCCGACCTGGGTGATCCCCTGCAGCACGCGCCCGATCTGCTTCGTGAGCACGAGCGAGGGGAGATGGATCAGGACCGAAGCCCTCATCCCCGTGCCGACGTTGGTGGGGCACGCGGTCAGGTATCCCAGCTCGTCGCTGAAAGCATAGTCGAGGTCCTGCGCCAATTCATCATCGATGGTGTTCACCGCCTCCCACGCCGAGCGGAGCTGGAAGCCCGACGCGAGCGCCTGGAGCCGCAGGTGGTCCTCCTCGTTCACCATCGCGGAAATGCTCTCGTCCGGCACGACGAGGAGCCCGCGCACCTTGCTCAAGTCGGCCAGGTCGTTGCTGATGAGGTGACGCTCGACCAGGAATTGCCGATCCAGCGGAGAGAGATCGCGCATCTCGAGCGCGATCGACTGGCTCAGCGCCGGCGTCTTCCGGACGGCGGAGAGGATGCTCGAGTACACCATCGCGAGCTGCTCCTCCCGGGCCCGGTGCGTGAACGGCACCCCGCCCAGGTTCCGGGCGAGGCGCACGCGCGTGCTCAGCACGATGTCCGACACGGGCCCCGTGCCGTCGAGCCAGCGTCCCAGCGAACGCGACAACCCCTCGAGCTTCACGGAGCACCCACCTCCGGCTGCGGAGGCACGCCGCTCGTCTCCATGGTGCGGATCCGGTCGCGCAGCTCGGCGGCGGCTTCGAACTCCTCGCGCTCGATCGCCTTCTGGAGTTGCTCGTGCAGCCGCTGGACCTCCCGCCGCAAGGCCACGCGCGCGGCGTCCCGTATGGGAGTCTTGCCCACGTGCTTCGTGCTGCCGTGGATCCGACGCAGGAGGGGCCTGAGCTGCGCGCGAAACGTCGGGTAGCACTCGGAGCACCCCAGCCGGCCCGTTTCCTTGAAGTTCGAATAGACGAGCCCGCACTTGGGACACTGGACGCGGCCGACCCGCGACTCCTCCGCGGAGCCCGGCTGATCCACCATTCCGGCGAGCAGGTCGCCGACCGAGAACTTCGTCTTCACGAGCGGCACGTGATAACCCTTCTCCTCGGCGCACTTCTCGCAGACGTGATACTCGGACTTCTTGTTGTTCACGATCTCCGTGAAGTGCACGACCGCCGGGCGCTTGCCGCAGATCTCACACTGCATAGGATCCCCCTACCCCCCGACTTCCTTAGATGCGCGCCACCTATATTCTAATCGGCTTGAGACAGCCATCCTCAAGGGCGAGGACACGTCCGGCCGATTTTGCAACATCTGGGTTATGTGTAGCAACGACAATGGCTTGGCGCTCCAGCGACCGATAGCGCTCGAAGATCTCAAGGAGCGTCGACGCGGCCCGCCGGTCCAGATTCCCCGTCGGCTCGTCCGCGAGGAGAATCGACGGCTTCATATGCAAGGCGCGGGCCACCGCGACCCGCTGCTGCTCCCCGCCCGAAAGCTCGCTCGGCTTGTGGTCGGCGCGTCCTCTGAGCCCCAGATCCCCGAGCAGGCCGAGCGCGCGTTCCCGCGTGGCGGCGCGGGGCGCCCCCGCGATCCACCCGGGCATCATGACGTTTTCCAGCGCTGTGAACTCCGGCAGGAGCTGGTGGAACTGGAATACGAATCCCACGGAGCGGGATCGGAGCTTCGATCGCCCGGCTTCGTCGAGTGCGCCGAGATCGGCGCCGCCGACGGTGATGCTCCCCGCGGTGGGGCGGTCGAGCCCTCCCAGGAGGTGGAGCAGCGTGGATTTCCCCGATCCGGACGCCCCCACCACCGCCACAAGCTCGCCTCGCGGGACGCGGATGTCCGCGCCGCGAAGGACCTCCACCGGCGATGCGCCTCCGACGTACGTCTTCGCGAGCCCTCTCGCCTCGAGCGCGGGCAGTTCCGATTCTACCTCATTCATAGCGGATCGATTCCACCGGAGCAAGTCTCGCGGCGCGCCAGGCCGGATACAGGCTCGCGAGGAAGCAGAGCGCCACGGCCGCGGCCGCCACGAAGGCGAAATCGGTCCACGCGATTTTCACGGGCAGCGTGTCGATGAAATAGATCTCCCCCGGCAGGCGAAGGAGCTTGTAGCGTCCGAGCGCATCCGCGACGGCCCACCCGCACACGAGCCCGAGCGAGGTCCCGGCGAGGCCGACCAGCGTCCCCTGCAGCAGGAAGATCCTCATGATTCCCCTCGGGGTGACGCCCATCGTCCGTAAAACCCCGATGTCGCGGCGCTTCTCCATGACGAGCATCACGAGGCTCGAGACGATGTTCACGGTCGCGACGAGGACGATCAGGATCAGGATCGTGAACATCACCGCCTTCTCGATCTTCATCCACGCGAAGAGATTCCGATTGAGGTCGATCCAGTTCGTGACCCGGTAGTGCGGCCCAAGGCGCGTCTCGACGGCGCGGGCCGCCTCCCGCGCGGCGAACATGTCGGGAACGCGAAGCTCGAAACCGGTCACGTCGCCTCCGAGCCGGAAAAACTCCTGGGCCGTCCCGATCGGGACGATCCCGAAGCTCGAGTCGTACTCATAGAGCCCCGAGCGGAAGATCGAGCTGACGCGGAGCCTCTTGACGCGCGGAATGTCGCCGAAGATCCCGCCCGGCTCCTCGGCCGGAAGGCTGATGAGGATCACGTCCCCGAGCGTCACGCGGAGGCGGACCATGAGCTCCTCCCCCAACCCGATCCCGGGGAGGTCTCCCCCGTCGAGGGGCGCGCGGGAGGGGGTCAGGTGCGCCATGATATCCGTGACGTCGGGCTCATGCGCCGGATCGACCCCCTTGAGAACCATGCCGTCCACGCTGCGGCGGGACGCCACCATGACCTTGCCGTAGACGAAGGGGGCGATTCCGGAGCCCGGAGCGGCCGAGCGGATCGCTTGGGCGAGCGAATCGGAGGGCGTGAGCGGCCCATCGTCCGCGGAAAGGACGGCCACGTGCGCGTTCGTTCCCGCGATGCGGCGCTGGACCTGATCCTCGAACCCGTTCATGACGGAGAGGACGATCGTGAGCGCCGCGACGCCGACGAACACGCCCCCCGCGGCGAGAAGGCTGATGAGGGTGATGAAGCTCAGCCTGCGCTTGGAGCGCAGATACCGCGACGCGACGATCCAGACGTATCCCATGAGCCCGTTTCGGCGACCGCGATCGCGAATCGCGGCCGCGCTAGCCTTCCTCTCCTTCCTCGGGCCGCATGTGCGGAAAGAGGATCACGTCGCGGATCGAGCGCGAGTCCGTGAGGAGCATGACCAGCCGATCCACTCCGATCCCGACGCCGCCCGTCGGCGGCATGCCGATCTCGAGCGCGCGGAGATAATCCGCGTCGAGCACCTGGGCCTCCTCGTCTCCACGATCCCGAAGCTCGAGCTGGCGCTCGAACGCGCGGCGCTGCTCCTGCGGGTCGTTCTGCTCCGAGAACGCGTTTGCGATCTCCATGCCGGCCACGACCACCTCGAACCGCTCCACGACGGCGGGGTCTCCCCGCTTCACCTTCGCGAGCGGCGAGGTCTCGAGGGGGTGGTCGACGAGGAAGGTCGGGTTCACGAGGGCGGGCTGAACGCGGGCCGAAACGATCTCGTCGAGCAGACGGCCGTACCCGAAGGCGGGGTCCGCCTCGACCCGTGCGCCGCGCGCCAGCTCCCGAAGTGAAGGTTCGTCGCCGGGCAGCTCCCGGATCCCGAGCGCCTCGGCGGCCGCCTCGCGGATCGAGAGCCGCCGCCAGGGCGGCGTGAAATCCACGGTCTCGCGCTCGAACGAGATCCGGAGCGTCTCGTGGACGCTCGCCACAGCGTCCAGAAGGAGCGACTCCGTGAGCCGCTGCATGTCTTCGTAGTCCGCGAATGCCTGATAGAACTCGAGCATCGTGAACTCGGGGTTGTGGATGCGGTCCATCCCCTCGTTCCGGAAATTCTTCGCGATCTCGTAGACCCGCTCCAGCCCGCCCACGATGAGCCGCTTCAGGTACAGCTCGTCCGCGATGCGAAGAAAGAGCTTCATGTCGAGCGCGCGGTGGTGCGTCACGAACGGGCGCGCGGACGCGCCGCCGTAGAGCGGCTGGAGCGCCGGCGTTTCGACCTCGAGGTATCCCCGGCCGTCGAGGAAGGCGCGGAGCGCCCCGATGATTCTCGCCCGGGCCTTGAAGACCGCCCGGACTTCGTCGTTCACGATGAGGTCCGTGTAGCGCTGCCGGTATCGGATCTCGACGTCGGTGAGGCCGTGCCATTTCTCGGGAAGCGGGCGGAGCGACTTCGCGAGCAGCTCGACGCGCCCCGCGCGGATCGTCGTCTCCCCCGTCTTGGTGACGAACACCGTTCCCTCGATCCCCACCCAATCGCCCAGGTCGAGGTCCATCGCGTCCGCGAAGGCCTGGGCGCCGAGCGCGTCCTCGCGGAAATAGACTTGGAGAAGGCCGTCCCGGTCCTTGAGGTGCGCGAAGGCCGCCTTCCCGTGGCCGCGCTTCGTCATGAGCCGTCCGGCGAAGCGGACGGGCGTCCCCTTAGCCTCGAGCTCCGCGTGGCGCGACAGGATCGCTGCGGAGCCGTGGGTGACGTCGAAGCGATATGCGTAGGGTTGAATGCCGCGCCGGATCAACGCCTCGAGCTTGGCGCGTCGCGATTCCTGTACGGACACGGGTCCCCGTGAACTGATGGCGCCCCGCCGCGCGATGCGGCCGGCACGGTGCCGGCGGGGCGAGGTCGCAGGATTCTAGGAACCTCAGTGGGTCGGGTCAAGGATGGAAGCGGCGCGGAGCGTGGGGACGCGGCGGGGAAACGGCCGATTCCGGCGGGGCTAGAAGCGCTGGCCCGCCCGGCGGCGGCCGCTCACAGGAGACGGCGGTCCGCCGACCAGCTCGTCGGGCGCCTCTGCCTCCACGGCGGGGTCGCGGCGGGTGCCGCAGCCCGGGCAATACCCCCACGACGGATCCACGCGCCGGTCGCACTTCAGGCATACGGTGGTCACCGGGTGCCCGCAGTGCGGGCAGTAGTGATACTCCGAGGCCACGGTCTCGTGACACGTGGCACAGACCCGTCCCGCCTCCTCCTCGTAGAAGACCACGCGTCTCAGCTCTTCGAGGCTCGTCTCCCCCGCGAGCACCTTCGCGAGCCCGTCCTCCCCGATCGGGGTCATGCCGGCTTCGATCGCGGCCGCGCGGATCAAGGACTCCGCGGCGCCGCTCGCGATCAGGCGACGCAGTGAGTCGTCCAGCTCGAGAATCTCGAAGATCCCCGTCCGCCCCCGATAGCCGCTCTGTCCGCAGTAGTCGCAGCCGACCGGCCTGTGAAGGGTGATGCTCTGCGCCTCCCGGGCCGTCAGTCCCAGAATCCGAAGCTCGTCTCCGGCCGGGACGTACTGGTCCTTGCACTTCGGGCAGAGCAGCCGCACGAGCCGCATCGAGATCACGGCGATCATGCTTGAAGCCACCATGTAGGGTTGGAGCCCCAGGTCCACGAGTCGCGTCACCGCGGACGGGGCGTCGTTCGTGTGGACGGTCGAGAGCACGAGGTGCCCCGTGATCGAGGCGCGGAAGGCGATCTGGGCGGTCTCGAGATCGCGAACCTCGCCGATCATCATGATGTCGGGATCCTGGCGGAGCATCGCGCGCAGGATCGCGGCGAACGTCTTCTTGCTCTTCTCGTCCACCTGGACCTGGTTGATCCCCCCGATCTGGTACTCGATCGGGTCCTCCACCGTGATGATATTCTTCGTCACGGTGTGGATCTGCTGGAGGAGCGAGTAGAGGAGCGTGCTCTTTCCGCTTCCGGTGGGGCCCGTCACGATCACGATTCCCTGCGGCCGCCTGCCGTACGCGCGGATCCTCGTGAGACCCGTCTCCGTGAGCCCCAGCGAATCGAGATGAAGGGCGGACCGCTCCTGATCCACGATGCGGATCACGACCTTCTCCCCGTGGGCCGTCGGAAGCGTCGAGACGCGCAGGTCGACCCTCCGGCCGTCCAGCTCCACCCGGAAGCTCCCGTCTTGCGGAAGGCGTTTTTCCGCGATGTCGAGCGCGGCCAGGATCTTGACCCGCGAGACGAGCGCCCCCTGGGTCCACTTGGGGAGCCGCTCCAAGTCTTGCAGAAGGCCGTCCACACGGCAGCGGACGCCCAGCGCCTTTTCCTGCGGCTCGATGTGGATGTCGCTCGCGCGCATCTCGACGGCTTTCGTGATCAACCAGTTCGCGAGGCGGACGATCGGAGGGCCGGCGCTGACCTTCATCAGCTCGTCGAGGCTCTCGTCGCCTTCGGGCGCCACGATCTCGCGCACCTCGGCGATCGGGTCGTTCTTGATGATGTGCTCGAGGATCTCCACGACGGAGGCATCGATGTGGTAGTACTTCGAAATCGCCTCGGAGATCTCCGACGGAGGGGCGAGAACGGGGCGCACGAAATACCCGCTCTGGAACCGGATGTCCTCGAGCGCCTGGGCGTTCAGCGGATCGGCCATGGCCACGCGGACCGTGCTCCGGTTCTCGAGCTCGATCGGGATGGCGGTGTACTTTTTGGCGAGGTCCTCCCGGACCAGCGCGATCACCTGGTCGTCGATCGCGATGCTCTGGAGGTCCACGATCGGGAGGCCGAGCTGCTGGTGCAGGACGCGGCAGATGTCGGCCTCGGTGACCATCCCCTGCCGGGCCAGCACGTGCCCCAGAGGCTCATGGGTCTGCCGCTGGCGCCGCAGCGCTTCCTTGAGCTGCTGCTCGTTGATGAGCCCCGCTTCCAGCAGGTACTCGCCCAGTTTCTTTCTGGAGGTGTTTGCTTCCGACAATGTTCCGCCCCTCTGCCGCCTGTCCAGGCATTCTTACCGGAGACGCAACCGCCGTAGTACGAGCGGGATGCACGCCGGGTGGGACCCGGTCCACCTCTACATCGGCAATCCGCGGGCGATCTTAAAGATGGAATTGGGGGTGCGGCTAGCGGCGGCCCTCGAGGCGGCTCGTGGAACGCTGCTCCAGGGCGTGCTTGTCGAGCGGCTCCCCGTACCACTCCGAGTAGTTCCCGTCGAAGCAGGCGTAGCAATGATCGTCCGGGCGGGACACGCAGGCGCGGAGCCCCTCCATGGAGAGATAGCCCAGCGAGTCCACGTGCAGGTACTTCCGGATCTCGTCCACCGTATGGGACGAGGCGATCAGCTCCTTCCGATTCGGGGTGTCGATCCCGTAGTAGCACGACCACCCGATCGGCGGGCTCGAAACGCGGAAATGGATCGCGCGCGCGCCCGCCGCGCGCAGCATCGCGACGAGGCTCCGGCTCGTGGTTCCGCGCACGATCGAATCATCCACGAGCACGACCCGCTTGCCCTCGAGCACGTGGCGGACCGGGTTGAACTTGAGATTCACGCCGAAATCCCGCGTGATCTGCTGCGGCGCGATGAAGGTGCGGCCCACGTAGTGG